>NZ_BAAAVI010000072.1:0-29416 GCF_039534445.1 Streptosporangium fragile
ATCCCGGTCCTGTCCAGCCAGGGCTTGACCGTCGCGCTGGTGGCGGCGGTGTTGTTGTCCGGGTTGGGATCAGGCACCGACAGGCTGTAGCCGTGGGCTCGTGTCTGGAGCTCGGTCTCGCTCGCCGCGTCCGCCGGCACGGTGGCGGTCACCTCGACCTTGGCGCTCCAGCCCGGCTCCAGGACCTTGACCGTGTTGCGGAACCCGCCGTCGATCGCGGTGCAGATGCCCCGCCAGGTGTCACAGGTCGCACCGGTGACGGTCTGGGGAAGGAGCACGTCCAGCCGGACGTCGGTGGCGGTGTCGTCGCCCTTGTTGGTCACCGTGGCCGTCCAGGTGACCGTGGAGCCCGGCCCCGGCTCGGTCGTCGAGACGCTGTGGGTGACCTCCAGATCTGTCCGGGCGGGGGCGGGCGTCAGCAGGAACGACCGGTACTCCTGGGAGAACCCGGCCGAGGTGGTTGAGCGATCCCGGATGAACCCCCACGCCAGCACCTGACCGGAGGAGTTGACGTCCAGCAGCTCGTACACGCCCATGCACGGCTGGGTGGTGGCGTCGTCGTCATCGGGGCACAGCGGCCGGGGCAGCAGGTCGGCCAGCTTGTAGGCCGTATTGTCCAGCCACAGCGTCGGCGCCCAGTAGGTGGCCGGGGAGGCGTTCGCGGTCAGCCCGGCGACCAGCCCGTGGTCGTTGACCGCGGTCGCCTTGCCCTTGCCCAGGTCGGTGCGCGTCCCGTCCTGCCACACCGCGGCGCGCGGGGTCGTGTCCGCGTCCTCGATGCACTTGAAGTACCCGGCCGCCGTTCCGGTGGCGTTGACGTCATAGGCGGCGCCGCGTGGGGAGGCGCACTCCGCCACCGGCAGCGCGGTCATCTTCCCGTCCTGGTAGAGGGCGGGCTGCCAGCCTGTGGGCGCGCCATCGATGCCCCGCTCGTTCACCTGGGCGCCGGCCACCTGGCCCCGGCCGTTGATCCGGGGCCACAACACGTTCCCTGTGTGATCATCGGTGAACCCCGGCTTGTCGGGCATCTTGATCACGGGTCCCTGATCCCACATCACATACGGGTCGGGGGAGATCCGCGGGGCCATCGTGCCGAACACCTGGCCGTTGTCGTTGAGGTCGAACGCCTGACTGGTGGTGCCGTCCGGGCTGCCGGCTGGCTGCAGGTCGCGCACTGTGCCGTCGGCGCGCCAGACGACCGCGTGCTGCTGGTTGCGGCCGTCCACCGAGGTCACCGCCGAGCCGGAGACCTCTCCGGCCTCGTTGATGCCCCAGGCCTCGGCATGGCACGCGCCGCTGTCGCCGGCGGTGCACGGCAGGCCACCCAGATCGGTGATCTCGCCGTTCTGCCAGCGCAGCGCGTGCTTCCTGCCGTCCTTGACCGCGGTGATCGCGACCTGCCCGCGGTCGTTCAGCGCCATCGCCCTGGTCCGCCCGCTATAGTCCTCGGGAAGCCCTGTGATCTCGCTCACCGTGTAGGAGCCGAACCGCGCCACCACCTTGTGCGGGCCGTCCATGGTGATGGTCAGCACACCACCCGGCTGCTCCTGCCCGTCGACGATCCACCCCAGCGGCATCCGCCCCGCCTCCGCGGTCGGGGTCAGCGTCACCTCGGTCCCGGCCCGGTACTTCCCCTTCGCCGGCGACGCCTTGACCGAACCGCCGGGCTGGGCCGACAGCTCCAGCTCGAACTCCCGGGTGTCCGGCTTCTTCACGGTGACGGCGGTGCGTGCGGTCCGCATGTCCTTCGCGGTGTCGGCGACGACCTTGACGACATAGTCGTCGTCGGGCAGCGGCTCGGTCACAGCGCCGTAGACACCGTCACCGGCATCTCCGTCCTGGCTGTTGCCGTCGTCCTTCAAGGTCGCTTCGCGTCGAGCGGCGTCCGATCCGATCAGGGTCGCCTCCACCGTCGCGCCGGTGACCGGCTTCCCGTCGTCGGTGACGGTGGCCGTGACCTTCACCCGGCCTTCTTCCCCTTCGGGCTCGGCCTTGGCGACGACCTTCACCGGGTTACCGGTGACCCAGGCGGCCACATCCGCCTTGACCGGCGAGGCGGCGGCGTTCGTGATCTCCAGCTTCCACTGGCCCGCCTGGTGTTTGGGCACGCCCAGCATCTGGACGCCCTGTTTGGCGGCGTCGCTGCCCGCCGCGTAGGAGGCGGCCTCCTTGCCCGCCGGATCGCGCAGCAGCAACCCGACGGTGGGAGGAAGCATCGCCGTGATGCCGAACGCCGTACCCGCAGGCACGTTCACCAGCACGCTGACCGTCGTGTTCGCCTCCACGGTCGCCGAAGGGGTCGCGAACGTCGAGAAGTCTTCGCCTTCGGCGTTCTCTCCTGACTCGGCGGTGACGTTCATCTTGGACTTCTCAGCGAGCTCTTCGTCGTCGTCGTCACTCCCGGGCGGCAGCGGCATAGCCCGTGAGGCCACTCTCGGCACGACGTACTCGCGGAGGGCCTCCAGCGAGGAGGGCATATCGGTGTGCTTGGTAAGCGTAGTAGGGGTGTCGAAATAGCGGTAGCGAGCGCTGTCCGCCGTGACCCAGCCATCGCCGTCCTGGAAAGGCAGGTTCCCGGTAGTGACACTTGTGCAGAGAACAGGGGTTTTCACGCCGACCAGGTTGGAAAGTCCCGCACCCTTCAGGTTCTGGACTTTTTCGTTGAACTCGTCTTTGACGAACGCAACGGAAGTGTCCCTGACAGCCGGCCACCAGGGATACGGCGCGTGCGCTGCTTCCGCCGCTTCCATGGCCATATCCGCACAATGCGATCCCTTGTTGGGAGTGGCCAGCTGGATCATGCGATTCACCGACGCCTTCGAACTCCACATCGGCGTATGCTTCTGGATGACCATCCGGCCTATCAAGCCGCCCATGGAAAAGCCGAGGAGATCGACGATGGGCGCCTCCAGTTTATCGCGCACACCATTTATGTACTCCGCCGCCTGCTCGGCGTTTTGATCTATCGTCTTGCTTATATGGGCCACGTTGATCGGGTCGGCGGTGTCCATCTCGCCCGGCACCTTCCCGTCACCGACGACCATCGCCTCCCACTCGTCGTTGATGGTATGCAGCATCTGCTGATAATGGTCCCAGTCGGCCGCATCGCTTCTGAAACCGTGGATGATGACCAGGGGTTTGGGCCGGATCAGGATGGGCTTCGACCGCCTCTCCCGCTCCACTCCACCGATGAGGAGCCTAGCGGCGACGATGCGATCCGACTGCGCTTCGAAATTGTCCCAGGCCCAGCCTTCGGTATCCCATGTCTCGCGAACGGTGACGGTCTGATGCGGGTCGAGCTCGACGAAGCGCTCTCCGTTCCCCGCCAGGGCCTTGCCGGTCACGGCGTCTTCGAAACGGATACCCGCCGCCTGGGGGTAATCACTGTTATTGGCGACGGTGGCGGTGATCCGAACCTTGCCACCGTCATACGCCCCCCTCTCCGGCACCGGAACCCACTCCCCCGAGGGAACAAGCTGTGTCTCGAGATTGAGTGAGGTGATGGTGGGAAGCTGGACCCCCAGATCAAGCCGGAACGCATGGACTATGCCGAGCGGATTGCTCTTGAGCGCCATGGTGCCCGTGATCTGACCGTCCGCGTTGATACCGGTGGCCCTGGTCAGAACGAACTGGTAATCGGCCGGCACCAGCTCGTTCAGGTCGCGACTCTCACCGTTCTGAAAAATGGCGGCATGCAGATCCAGGAAGGGATTGTCAGGAGTTTCCGCCCTCGTCGCTATGTAGCCTACGGCGACACCGCCCTCGTTGATCGCGAGCACCTCCCCGCCAATGCGAGTCTGCTGCTCTCTGGCCAGGCCGTCCTCATCCCAGATCACAGGGCGGTAGCCACCGTTCCTCCACGCCGAACCGGCGGTCTCCCCACGCCAGTTGACGTCGTACGCCCACGTGTGCTCAGCGCCGCCGAGCTTCAGGCTGTCACGGTCGAGGTCCAGCTCTCTTCCCGCCGACCTCAACCGCCAAGCCGTCACTTTCTGCGGCAACGAATCGGGCACGATGGCGTTGCCCACTATCTCGCCGGAGTCGTTCAGCGATCTGGCCCCCAGGGCGCCTTCCTTGAAATGCCGGGCGAACTTGAACAGTTCACCGCTGGGTCGGAGCAGCCAGTTGTCGCCTAGGATGTCTCCGTGGTTGTTGATGGCCCTCGCGTTATGGAGGCCCCGGACGCCCAGGTCTGTTACCGAGCCGTCTTTATACAGGAAGGCCCTGTGCTCGTCGGAGACTTTACCGGCAGTGTTGTCGGTGAAATACCCGACGGTCGCGCCGGTGTCGTTGACATCCTTGGCCACACTGAAGTCGGCCGTCGAGTCAAGGCCCAAGAGCTCATGGATGTTGGTCGTTGATTCGCCGGAGAACAGAACCGCGTTCGAACTTCCGTTCGTTATTTTACTTATACCGGTCGGCACCTGGCCCTTGCTGTTGATGAAACCGGTTGTTTGGCCAATAGCATTCAGGCTGCCGAGGTTGACGATATTCGGCGTGCCGGCCATAGTCGGTGACGCCTTTTCATCAGGCGAATCGAGCGCCGACGCGGGCGTTGCGGTGAAGAGCGAGCCGACCACCGCGGTGAGCGCGAGAAGTGCCATCCGCCGCGCGGGAGTGCGGCGTGATAAGAGGTTCAAGGGCATGCTCCTGAATGGGGACCATGTGATGTGCATGGTCTCGGCAGGGACTCATGGGCAGAATGCGCATCCCGGCCCGTGGGTCATCGATCCACCGGCATGAAATCAGCGCGAACAGGCCATACAGGCGCCAGCGTCCCTCTTGGGCAGTGCGGTACTGGGCATGGAGGCCGTCCACGGGTCATGGTGACCAGTGGTCCTTGTAAGGCACTTGAGGAGACTTGTGATCGGCATGAGCCATTCTCGTCCTGACGAGCGGTCCTTCTCGATGCCGTCGAGGACGAGGATCACCTGCACGATCGCCACGACCCACTGCGGATAGCAATGGAGTTTCAGCAGCAAGTGACGACCTGGGCGTTCACGCCGTGGCGCTTGTGTTTGCCGAAGTAGTGCCGTGTCAGGCCGCGTCTGCCCTCTCCACGATGCGGCGTAGGCGCGATTTATCGGTATTACGGTTTCGCCGGGCGATGTAGCGGCGGATCATGCTGCCTTGCTCGCGGTGGCCGGCGTGGCCGGTGTCGTTGAGGGTGAACTCGCGCAACGCGGTGGACTGCGCCTCGATACGGTTCGACCACGAGAAGCCGATGGGCGTGTAGACGGTCTCGACGTTGTTCGCCCCCGCCCACTGGCCGACCCGCTTGTCCATGGCCGTCAGGTGCGGGTGCAGGCGGCGCGTATCCCGGGCCGGGGTTCGTGATCGGGACCCTTGCCCTTGCCACGGACGTCGGTCCACTGCCTGTCGGGGCGGGGATGCGGGTTGGGCGGCCCGGACTCGTCCATGTAGAAGATCACCGTTGGTTCGCCGGGCTCGAGGACCACCAAGCCGTCGGCGATCACGTACAGGTGCTCGACGCGGCCCTTCCTGACTGGTGGTCCGGACCTCAGGGGCCTTCCAGGCCTTTTTCGCGGAGCTGACGAACAAACGGGTACGGCGGGGTGCGTACAAGTCGGTCCGGGCGCTGGAAAAGGACACCCGCGCCCCCGATTCCCTGTCGACTGTCCGAGAGGAGATCTTCCAGGAGACATGCTGATCACCGTCGGTCGAGCTGCGGAAGCTCGTCGGCGAGGCCGAGCAGGACCTGCGACGCGAGCTGGTGCGCCACGCCGGCGTGGTCGCCGCGACCCGTATCGGGACGGCGACCACCAAGCTTCCGGCCGACCTGGCGATCGTGTGCGAGGCGGGTCAGACCCGCATCCCCAACCCACCCTCGTGATCGCGTCTCGCCGCTCGCCCGCCGGCCGTGACGCGGAAGGGTGAGCGGGCTTCCGGCCTGTCGGCGCGGCCGGGCGCGCACGACGCCGGGACGGTCAGGTGCCGAGGAGGAGACGGAGAGAGGGCTGGAGATAGTCGGCGTGGGCGCGCACCATGTCGTCGCAAAGCTCCCAGATCCGCTCGACGGGCAGGGCGGCGGCGGTCGCCGGGTCGGCCATGGCGGCGTGGCGGATGTGGCGCGGCTCGTCCTCCAGCGCGGCCCGCACGACGAGGTCGTTCACGCTCAGGTAGGCGCGGTTGAGCGCGGCCAGCTGCGGAGGCAGGGGGCCCACGTGGGTGGGCTGCACGCCCAGCGCGTCGACCAGGCAGGGCACCTCGACCACGCCGTGCGCGGGAAGGTTGTCGATCAGCCCGCGGTTGGGGACGTTGCCGTAGACGGTGCGGGGGGTGCCGGTCACGACGCTGTGGATGATCTGGGGCGCGTACTCCTGGGTGCCCTCGACGTGCAGCGGGGCCCCGGCGGCGAGCGCGTCGCGGCTCTTCTCGTACTCGCGGACGTTCTCGTCGACGATGTCGAGGTAGGCGCCGACGGGCAGCCGCAGCCGCTCGACCTCGCTGTCGTGGCGCAGGTACCAGGGCACGTACTCGGCGGAGTGCTCGCTGGTCTCGGTCGGGTAGAAGCCCAGGCGCCGGTACATGTCGACGCGGACCCGGCGGCGCAGCTGCTCGTCGGCGGCGATCAGGGCGTCCAGGCGCGGGTACAGGTCGGCCCCGTCGTGCTCGAAGCGGAGCAGCCACGCCTGGTGGTTCACCCCCGCGGCGCGGTAGGTCACCTCCTCGTACGGGACCCGGAGGAGTTCGGACAGGCCGCGTACGGTCCAGTACACCGAGTGGCACAGGCCCACCACGCGTGTCAGGCCGGTGGCCTGCGTGAGGTACTGGACGTTCATCGCCATCGGATTGGTGTAGTTGAGCAGCCAGGCGTCGGGGCAGACCTCGGCCATGTCCTCTCCCAGTGCCTTGAGCAGCGGGAACGTACGCAGGGCGCGGAAGATGCCGCCGACGCCGAGGGTGTCGCCGATGGTCTGGCGGAGGCCGTGGCGGGCCGGGATCTCGAAGTCGACGCGGGTCGCCTCGCGCATGCCGACCTGGACGATGTTGATGACGAAGTCGGCGTCGGCCAGCGCCGCGCGCCTGTCGGTGTGGGCGGTGACGCGCGGGCTCGCCCCGAGGTGACCGGCGATGTACCGGGCGGCGGCCTCGGCGGTGGCCAGCCGCTCGGCGTCGATGTCGTGCAGGGCGATGTGGGCGTGCCGCAGCTCGGGGAAGGCGAACAGGTCCGCGAGCAGACCCTGGGTGAAGACGACGCTTCCGGCGCCGACAAATGTGATCTTGGGCGTGGTCACGATCGGTTCTCTCCGTTGCGGATGCGGTGGTGGGCAAGGGCCTCGTCCCAGGTGGGCTGGGCCGTCGTGCCGCCGTGGGCGCGGGTCGACAGGGCGCCGCAGACGGCGGCGAACTCCAAGGCGTCGGCGGGGGGCAGACCGCCCAGGGTCGCGGCGACGAAGCCGGCGTCGAAGCTGTCGCCGGCGCCGACGCTGTCCACGGGCGTCACGTCGATGCCCTCTGTCGTGATGAGGGTGTGGCCGTCGTGGCAGACGGCGCCGTCGGCACCGTCCTTGACGACGGTCAGCGGTCCGCGCGCGGCCAGCACGGCGGCGGACGCCGCCGCCGAGGCGGTCGCCGAGCCGGCGAGGTGCCGCGCCTCGTGGGCGTTGGGCAGCAGGATGTCGGTCTCGGCGAGCACGGCGGCGATGCCGGTGGGATCCCACCGGCCGGCGGGGTCGTCGTTGGTGTCCAGCGACGTCGTCGCGCCGTGGGCCCGCGCGGTGCGCAGCAGGCCCGGCAGCGCGCGGGCGAGCTCTGGCATCAGGAAGTAGGAGGCGGCGTGCACGTGCGCGCTGGCGGAGAGGAGCGCCTCGGGCACGTCGTCGCCGGTCGTGGCGGCGAGGCTGCCGGGCGCGGTGAGGATGGCGCGGTCGGCCCCGCGCGTCAGGACCACGGTGAGAGGGGTGGCCGAGTCCGGGTCCAGGCGCAGGGCGCCGACGTCGACGCCGCGTGCGGCGAGCGTGTCGCGTACGTAGCGGCCGGCGTCGTCGTCGCCGGCGCGCCCGGCGAAGGCGACCCTCAGGCCGAGGCGCGCGGCGCCGCAGGCCATGATCGCGGCAGAGCCGCCGAGGGTGAGCGCCCCCGCGCCGACGAGCTGTTCACGCTGCTCGAAGGCGAGCGGCGCGTCCAGCGGGCCGAGGATCACGTCGGGGTTGGCGTCGCCGATGACGAGCAGGTCGAAGGTGGGCGGCATCGGTTTCCTGTAGATCGTCGAGAGGGGAGCAGTCAGCCCTTGAGGCCGCTGGAGGTGATGGACTGGATGAACGACCGCTGCGCGCCGAGGAAGGCGAGCAGCACCGGCAGCACCGTGATCACGTTGCCCGCCATGACGGCGGCCCACTTCGTGTGGTGCTTGCCCTGGAACGTCGCCAGCCCGAGCTGGAGGGTGTACTGGGTGTCGTGGTTGATGGCGATCAGCGGCCAGGTCAGATCGTTCCAGGTGGTGAGAAACGTCAGGACCGCCACCGTGCTCAGCGCCGGGCGGGCCAGCGGCAGCACGATGCTGACCAGCACCCGCAGCCGTGAGCAGCCGTCGATCCAGGCGGCCTCCTCCAGCTCCCTGGGCAGGGAGAGGAAGAACTGCCGCAGCAGGAACACGGCGAACGGCGTGACCAGGGACGGGACGATCAGCGCGCCCAGCGTGTCGATGAGCCCGAGGCGCTTCATCACCAGGAACGTCGGGATCATGGTGAGCTGGAAGGGGATGACCATCGTGGCCAGGATCAGCACCATCAGCGCCCGCGAGCCGGCGAAGCGCATACGCGCGAACGCGTAGCCCCCGAGCGCGCCGAACACCAGGTTGGCCACGACGGCGGTGACGGAGACGATCAGCGAGTTGGCGAACCAACGGGGGAAACCGGCGTTGTTCAGCACGTACTGGTAGCCGCCCAGGTCGATGCCGGAGGGCCAGAGCGCCGGCGGGAACTTGTTGATCTCCGCGTCGCTCATCACGGAGCTGAGCAGCAGCCAGATCAGCGGCATCGCGAAGAGCAGCGCGAGCGGGGCGAGGAGCAGGTGCCAGGCGCTGAACGGCAGCAGGCCCCGGCGAGGCCGGTGGGCGGGTGGCGTGCCCGGCGGGAGGACGCCGGGGCCGGCCGTCGCGGTCATGATGTCGCTCCTTCGAGACGGCGGCGCTCCCGGCTCCGGACCGCGCGCAGGCCGACGCCGACCACGAGCAGGGCCAGCGCGAGGACGTAGGCCGCGGCGGCGCCGTAGCCGGCGGCGAAGTTCTTGAACGCCTGCTCCCAGATGAAGTAGACGATCACGGTGGTGGCGCCGAGCGGCCCGCCCTTGGTGGTCACGTACACCAGGTCGAAGACCTGCAGGGCGCTGATGGTCTGCCACAGCACCAGGAAGACGCTGATCGGCGCGAGCGTGGGCAGGGTGATGTGGCGCAGCAGGTGCCACCGGCCGGCCCCGTCCAGCCGCGCCGCCTCGATCAGCGACGGCGGCACGTCCTGCAGGGCCGCGAGGTAGACGACCACGCAGAACCCGGTGCCGCTCCACAGCGTGATGCCCACCAGGACGAACAGGGCCTGGGCGGGGTCGGAGAGGAATCCCTGCGGGGAGATGCCGAGGGCGTGCAGCACCGAGTTCGCCGCGCCGAACTCCGGGTCGAGGATGAAGGAGAACAGCGTGCCCTGGACCGTGGCGGAGATGATGAACGGTACGAAGAACAGCGTCCGGTAGAGGCCGACCAGCCTGATCCGCCGGTTCAGGACGAGGGCGAGCGCCAGCCCCAGGCCGACACTGAGCGGGACGTACAGCGCGGTGTAGAGGAGGGTGTTACGCACGGCCTGGCCGAAGCCGGGGTCCTCGGCCAGCGCGCGGTAGTTGTCCAGCCCGACCCAGACGCTGGGCGTGACCAGGTCGTCGGCCTGGAAGGACAGCAGCAGCGACCACACCACGGGGACGACGCTGAGCCCGATGATGATCAGGACGGCGGGGGAGACGAACGCCCAGGCGGTCACCGCCTCGTGGCGGCGCAGCGTGAGCCCGCGCCGGGGCCGGTGTTCCGGCCGGCGCGCGGACGGTTTCCCCGGCCGCTCCGGGGCGCGGTCGGCGACGGTGATCGGGGTGGGCAGGCGTGACATGCGGGTGCTCGCCTTTCTCAACGCGGCACGCGCAGCGCGGTGTTGGCCTTGGCGGCGCAGGCGCTGAGCGCCTCCGCCGGGGTGCTCTTGCCGAGGAGCACGGCGACGACGGCCTCGCCGAGCGCTTTCGAGACGTGCGGGTACGCCGGATCGTTGGGCCGCACGCGCGCCGTCTCCAGCGTCTTGACGAACACCGACAGGCCCTCGGTCTTCTCGACCTGCTTGCTCCAGGCGGGCAGGCTCTGGGTGCGCTTGCTCAGCGGCAGGCTGCCCGCCTCCACGTCCCAGCGCACGTCCTGCTCGGGCTGCATCAGCCAGGCCAGGAAGGTGCGGGCCGCCTTCACCCGCGCCTCGCCGTTGTCGAACACGGTCCAGGTGTCGGGCCCCGAGATGGTGATCGGCTTCCCGCTGAAGCTGGGCAGCGGGACCACGTGGTAGTCGATCTCGGCGCCGACGATGTCCGGCAGCTGCCAGGGGCCGGTGATCACCATCCCCATCCGGCCGGCGAGGAACACCTTGTACATCTGCTCGCTGCCGGGTTTGGGGTCGACGTAGACGCTCGCGTCGCCGACGAGCGTCCGCACCACCTCCAGCGCCCGCTCACCGGTGGTCGCGAACCCGATCTCGCGACCGCCCGGGGCGATCACATCGCCGCCCAGGTCCCAGATCAGCGGCCACATCCGCCACACGGTGTCCTCGTCGCCCGTCCCCGGCCAGCCGGTGCCGAACGTGCCGCTTCCCTTGTCGGTCAGCCGTTTGGCCGTCTCGGTGAACTCCTGCCAGGTCCAGCCCTCCTTGGGCAGGTCGACCCCGGCCGCGCTGAACACCTTCTTGTTGCAGACCACGGCGAGCGAGTCGAGCAGGGCGGGGGCCGCCTTGATCTTGTCGCCGAGGGTGACGGCCGCCCGGGCCGGCGCCCAGTAGTCCGTCCACGGCGTGGGACCGGAGCTCATCATGTCGGTCAGATCCACCACCTGCGGGCTGCGCGCGACGTTGGCCAGGTCCGACCCGAAGATGTAGGCGATGTCGGGGTAGGAGCCGGCGGCGAGCGCGGCGGTCACCTTCTGCAGCATCGCGTCGGCGAGTACGCCGCCGCCCGTGTCGATCTTGATGTCCGGATGGGCGCGTTCGAAGTCCGCCACCAGTCGCTCGATGGCCTCGCGGCCGACGTCGGTCTGCCCGTGCCACAGCTCGATCGTGACCGGTCCGCCGGCGGCCGCGCCGTCGTCGGCACCCGAGGCGCACCCGGACACCGACGCGCCGGCCATCGCCGCGAGCGCCAGCGCGCCGCCGCGCAGGACGTCGCGTCGTGAGGGGGATGAGGTGATGTGACGGACTGCACCCATCTTTGCTCCAAGAACAGAATCAGACCGGGGAACCGGTGTCGGCTCGGCCGGGCTTCGGGCCCCGGCGGGCAGGGATTCGTGACGTGTCTCCCTGCCATCACCGGCGCGATCAGGGGGGTGGTGGGCCGTCCGGTACGTCCGTCACCGGACGTACCGGACAGAAGGCATGTGTGGTCAGCAGGTCTGGCGAAGGTAGCCGCGGCCGCCGGGGGGGACGACGTCCACGTCGCGGCGGACGACGCTCAGCGTGTCGCCCCGGCCTGAGCACGCCCTCGACAGACCCGCCGCGTTGTACTCGATGACGATCACGTTGTCGCCGAAGGCCGCGGTGAAATCCCCGCGGTCCCGGCTGACCACCCGCACGCCGGTCGGCGGCGGGTACGCGCCGCCGATCTGGTAGTCGAACCCGGCGTGCGCCGGGGGGAGGGTGACGGCCGCCGCCGAGGCGGTGGACGGCGGCGCGTACAGTGACGTGACCAGAGCCGCCGCGAGGGCCGCGACGACGCCGAGCCATGAACGGACGCGGACACGAGTGGTACTCATCATCGCGCTCCCAACCTCATAGGTACGACCCCGCCTCGGACGCTGGCAGTGGTCCTGGCGACTCGGTCCGGGCTCGCGGGGGGTGCCGCATACCGGCTAGGCGTACCTCTGTCACCCGAGTGCTCGACTCCGGCGTTCATCGGAGTAAATCGAGCAGAAGTGGTCATGTCAAGAGTGCATGTATGCGCAGATCTTGTTCATGCAAGCGGGTTCCCCGTTGCGGTACGGGAGCCCGCCGGGCGGGTGCCCTGGCGACATCTGCCGTGTTCAGCGGCTTCCGCGCAGTGAACCGGGGCCGTCCGGGAGAAGATCGCCGTTCTTGGACGATCGGTGAGCGCTTTCGAGCGGCCGACGGATATGCTCATGGGATGTTACGAACTGAGCGTCATGCCCGGATACTTGAGCATGTCTCAGAGAAGGGCAGCGTCGACGTCAACGAGCTGTCCCAGTTGCTGGCCGTCTCGGGGGCCACGGTCCGGCGTGACCTTCAGTACCTCAGCGACCGGAAGTTGCTCCGCCGCACGCACGGCGGCGCGGTCATCGGCGGTGTCAGCCTGGAGGTGCCGATCCAGCACCGGATGGAGCGCCGCAGGCCCGAGAAGCAGGCCATCGCCAGGGCCGCCGCCGAGCTGGTCCCGGCCGGCGCGGTCGTGGGGCTGACCGGCGGCACCACCACGACCGAGGTCGCCCGGCTGCTCGTCGGGCGCGGCCCGGTGACCATCGTGACCAACGCCGTCAACATCGCCGCCGAAGTCGTGCTTCACAGGGAGGTCACCCTCGTCGTCATCGGTGGCGACGCGCGCAGCGAGAGCTACGAGCTCGTCGGCCCGATCGCCGAGAAGACGCTGGCCGACTACCACACCGACATCACCTTCCTCGGGGTCGACGGGATCAGCGCCGCACGCGGATGCACGACCCACGACCAGCTGGAGGCGGCCACCGACCGCGCGTTCGTCAGGAGCAGCGGCCGGGTCGTCGTCGTGGCGGACCACTCCAAGGTCGGCAAGGTCACCTTCGCCAAGATCTGCCCCCTGCGGGACATCCAGCACCTCATCACCGGCACCGACGCTCCGGGTGATCAGCTCGCGGCGATCGCCGACGCCGGCGTCACCGTCACCGCGGTGTGATGCCGGGCGGGTGACCTGGCATGTCACTGCGAGGTGACACCGGGTGCGCGGCCCGGTGCGGCACCGGTGGGACCCCGGTGGACGCCCGCCCGCGCGGCCTGCTCTCGGCCTGTCCTCGGCCCGTCCGATGATCCGGTGGCGCCCCCTGCCGCCCTCCTCTCGCCGGCTCGTCCTCCCGGCGTTCCTCCGGGGTGCCCTCCCGAGGTGTTCCCCGGCGCACCACAGCCGCCGCCCGCGCGAGCGGCCCGGGGGCGTTCTCCGGTGCGTGACAGTCGCCGTCACCTGCGCGGTCACGTCGGACGAATGCGCATTCTTGCTGAAGCTTGCTCATCCTTGTACGTTTGGCGCATAAACGAGCAGATCTGCGCGTCAGGAGTGTGAGATGACGTTCGTTGCGAACGAGATCGCCAGCCAGCCGTCCTGCTGGGAACGCGCGATCGAACTGTCGGACAGCGCCTCGGGGCTGCCCGAGGCCGGCGAGCGGGTCGCGGTCGTCGGCTGCGGCACGTCCCTGTTCATCGCCCAGTCGTACGCGGCGCTGCGCGAGTCCGCCGGGCTCGGCGAGACCGACGCGTTCGCCGCCTCGGAGTTCCCGCACGGGCGGGCGTACGACAGGGTCGTGGCGATCTGCCGGTCCGGCACCACGACCGAGGTGCTGGACCTGCTGCGGACCACCTCGCTGCCGACCGTCGCACTGATCGGCGACCCGGCGACGCCGATCGTGGAGTTGGCGGACACGCGGATCGTCCTGGACTTCGCCGATGAGGCGTCCGTCGTGCAGACGAGGTTCGCGACCACCGCGCTGACCCTGCTCCGCGCCCACCTGGCCCGGACCGTGCCCTCGCTGCTCCCCGCCGACCTGCCCGCCCAGGCCGCGGCGGCGGTGGACGCGCCGCTGCCGCCCGGCGCCACCGGCCGCACGCAGTTCACCTTCCTCGGCGCGGGATGGACGAACGGCCTCGCGCACGAGGCGGCGTTGAAGCTGCGGGAGGCATCCGGGTCGTGGACCGAGTCGTACCCCGCGACGGAGTACCGGCACGGGCCGATCAGCGTGACGGACTCGAACAGCGTCGTCTGGTTCTTCGGCCCTCCGCCGGCCGGCCTGGCCGCGGCGGTGGAGGAGACCGGCGCGATCGTGTCGGTCTCGGCCCTCGACCCCGTCGCGGACCTGATCCGCGCGCAGCGGCTGGCGGTGGCGCTCGCGGAGGCCAAGGGCCTCAACCCGGACGAGCCGCGCAACCTGACCCGCTCGGTCATCCTGGCCTGATCGCGGTGGCGACCCACATGGCGGCGGCCCGCGCGACGCGGGTGCCCCGCATGATGGCGGCGACTCGCGCGACGGCGGCCCGAACGGTGGCGGCCCGAACGGTGGCGGCCCGCGTGACGCGGGCGACCCGCACGATCATCCGGTCGGCCGCCGGATGATCCTGACCGTCACGCTCAACCTGGCGCTCGACGTCACCTACGACGTCGAGGCCCTCACTCCCCACACCACCCACCGGATCCGGACGGTCCGCCACAGGGCGGGCGGCAAGGGCGTCAACGTGGCCCGCGTGCTCCACACGCTCGGCCAGGAGACGGTCGCCACCGGGCTGTGCGGCGGGCCCACGGGCGAGCTGATCACGCGGGAGCTGACAGACGCGTCCGTGCCGCACGACCTCGTCCCCATCGCCGGCGACACCCGGCGGGTGGTGACGGTCACCGACGCCGACGCCACCGTCTTCGCCGAGCCCGGCCCGGCCGTCACCCCGGACGAGTGGGAGCACTTCCAGGCCCGTTTCGCCGCCCGCGCCGCGCACGCCCGGGTCGTGGTCCTCTCCGGCAGCCTGCCGCGAGGGCTGCCCCCCGACGCCTACGCCGTGCTCACCCGGCTGGCCCACCGGGCGGGCGCGAAGGTGCTCCTCGACAGCGGCGGCCCGGCCCTGCGCGAGGGCTCCGCCGCGCGTCCCGATCTGATCAAGCCGAACGCCGCCGAGCTGAAGGAGGCGGCGCTCGACCCCCGCGCGCTACCGCTGGTCGTCTCGCGCGGCCCGGACGGCATGCTCGCCGGCACCCCGGCGGGCTGCTGGGAGGCCCTCCCCCCGGAGATCCTGCGCGGCAACCCGACCGGCGCGGGTGACGCGGCGGCGGCCGCCCTGGCCCTCGCGCTGCGTGACGACACCCCCTGGCCGAGTGCCCTGGCCGACGCCGTGGCCCTGTCCGCCTCGGCGGTCGTCACGCCCGTCGCCGGCGAGGTCGACCTGGCCACCTACCACCGCCTGAAACAGCACGTGACCGTGAGGGAGATCCCATGCCCCTGGTGAAGACCGCCGACCTCGTCACCCCCGGCCGCGGTGTCGCCGCCTTCAACGTGATCACCGTGGAACACGCCGAGGCCGTCGTCGCCGGGGCGGAGGAGGCCGGTACCCCGGTCATCTGCCAGATCAGCGAGAACGCGGTCGGATTCCACCACGGACGCCTCGCCCCGATCGCCGCCGCCACCGCCGCCGTCGCCGAGGCGTCCTCCGTCCCGGTCGCCCTCCACCTGGATCACGTGACCGACCTCGACCTGCTGCACCAGGCGGCCGACCACGGCTTCGGCTCGGTGATGTACGACGGCTCACGCCATGACTACGCGCGGAACGTCGCCCATACCGCGGAGGCCGCCGCCTGGGCCCACGCCCACGGCCTCTGGCTGGAGGCCGAGCTGGGCGAGGTCGGCGGCAAGGACGGCGCCCACGCCCCGGGCGTGCGCACCGACCCGGACGAGGCGGTGTCCTTCGTCGCGGCCACCGGCGTGGACGCCCTGGCCGTCGCGGTGGGCAGCTCCCACGCGATGACCGACCGCACCGCCATGCTCGACCACGCCCTGATCCGGACCCTGCGCGCCGCCCTGCCCGTGCCGCTGGTCCTGCACGGCTCCTCCGGGGTTCCCGACGACGAGCTCCGGCAGGCCGTACGGGAGGGCATGGTGAAGATCAATATCGGCACCGCGCTGAACATCGCCTTCACCGGCGCCGTCCGCGACGCCCTGCCCGGCCAGGTGGACCCCCGCAAGTATCTCGCCCCGGCTCGCACCGCCATGGCCGGCGTCGTCTCCCATCTGCTCAAGGTCATCGCGGGTTAGCCGACGGCCTTCCTCCCGCAACCGCGCGCCCCGTCCCGGCGGGCGGTTCCCCACGCCGATCCGTCAGCTCATCGGGTCGGCCGGCGACGCCCTCAGAGAAAGGACCCCCCATGTCTGCGGTAACTCTGGCCCTCGTCGGCGCCGGGCTGCGAGGGCAGTCCTACGCACGTCACGCGGTCGCGGCCGGTACGGGGCGCGTGGTCGCGGTCGCCGAACCGGATCCGCGCCGCCGGGAGACCGCCGCCGCCGAGTTCGGCGTCGCCCCCGAACTGGTGTACTCCGACTGGGCCGACCTGGCGGCGGCCGGGCGGGTCGCGGACGCGGCGATCATCGCCACCCAGGACCGGATGCACACCGACCCCGCCGTGCGGATGGCCGACCTCGGCTACCACATCCTGCTGGAGAAGCCGATGGCCACCAGCGAGGAGGAGGCGACCCGGATCGCCGACGCGGCCCGGCGCAACGAGATCATCCTGGCGGTGTGCCACGTGCTGCGGTACACCGCCTACACCCGGACCCTCAAACGGCTGCTCGACGAGGGGCGCATCGGCCGGCTCGTCAGCGTCCAGCACCTGGAGCCCGTCGGCTGGTGGCACCACGCCCACTCCTTCGTGCGCGGCCACTGGCGCCGGCAGGACACCTCCGCGCCGATGCTCCTCACCAAGTCCTGCCACGACATCGACTGGCTCGTCCACCTCTTCGGCCGGATCCCGGCGAAGGTCGGCTCCTTCGGCAACCTCACGCACTTCAGGGCCGCGGAGCGCCCGCCCGGGGCGGCGGACCGCTGCGTCGACTGCCCGCTCGAACCCACCTGCCCGTACTCGGCCAAGCGGCTGTACCTCGACTGCCTCGCCGACCCGGAGCGGCACTTCTGGCCCCTCGGCGCGGTCACCGACGACCACACCGAGGCCGGCGTGCTGGAGGCGCTGCGCACCGGGCCGTACGGCCGCTGCGTCTACGCCTGCGACAACGACGTCGTGGACCACCAGGTGGTCACCATGGAGTTTCCCGACGGGGCGACCTGTTCGTTCACCATGAGCGCCTTCACGCCGATGGAGCACCGCCGCACCCGCCTCTTCGGCACCCACGGCTACATCGAGGGCGACGGCCGCACCCTGCGCCTGGTCGACTTCCGCACCGGCGAGGAGGAGACCGTCGACACCCGCACCGGTGCGGGACCGTCCGCCGCCGACGGGCACGGCGGCGGCGACGAGGCGATCACCGAGGCGTTCCTCGCCGCCGTCTCCGCCGGCGACCCCGGCCTGCTCTCCTCGGACGCCGCCGAGAGCCTCGCCACCCACCGGGTCGTATGGGCCGCGGAGCGGGCCAGGGTCACCGACACCGTCGTCCGTCTGGACGAACGGGTCAGCCGGTGAGCCCTGACGGATCACGTCACGGCGCTCGGTGCCGGTGACGGTCACCGATGCCTCGCGAGCCGCTCGCGTGGCGCTCGTTCACGCTGGTTCAGCCGGTGGCGGGCTCGGGGAGCCGGTCCGGCCGGCCAGCAGCTCGGCCAGGTGGTAGGCCCTGACGTGGGCGAGCTGGTCGAGCTGGGTGCGGCAGGAGAAGCCGTCGGCGAGCAGGACCGTGCCCTCCGCCGCCTCGCGCACGGCGGGCAGGAGCTGGGTCTCGGCGACCGCCACCGAGACCTCGTAGTGGCCGCGCTCGACCCCGAAGTTGCCCGCCAGGCCGCAGCAGCCGCCGACCGACCCGACCGACGCGCCCGCCCGGGTGAGCAGGTCCCGGTCGGTGTGCCAGCCCATCACCGCGTGGTGGTGGCAGTGCGGCTGGGCGAGGACCGTCACGCCGCCGAGGTCGGGCGGGGTCCAGCCGGGCAGGCCGCCGAGGAACTCGGCGAGGGTTTTGACGGACGCGGCGACCGTCTTCGCGGCCCGGTCGCCGGGGCCGAGCAGGTCCACGGCGTCCGAGCGGAGCACCGCGGTGCAAGAGGGTTCGAGGGCGACGATCGGCGTCCCCGCCTCGGCGTGCCGGGCGAGGGTGTCGACGGTGCGGCGGAGCCTGCGCCGCGCGGCGTCGAGCTGCCCGGTGGAGATCCAGGTGAGGCCGCAGCACAGGGCGGCGCGCGGGACGGCCACGGAGAAGCCCGCCCGGTTCAGCACCTCGACGGCGGCCCGCGCGACCTCGGGTGAGAAGTGGTCGGTGAAGGTGTCCACCCAGAGCAGCACGGTCGGTCCCGGGACGGCCCCGCGCGGCGGACGTTCGCGGCGGAAGCGCCGGTCGGCGAAGGAGGGCAGCGAGCGCCGGTGGTCGATCCCGCCGAGCCGCTTCGCGAGCGCGGCGACCGGCCCGGTCCGCAGCAGCGCGTTCACCGCGCGCGGCGCGAGGCTCGCCGGCCGCGCCCACCGCGGCAGCCAGCCCAGGGTGTAGTGGGCGGCGGGCCGGAGCCGCCGCCGGTAGGTCTGGTGCAGCACCTCCGCCTTGTAGGTGGCCATGTCGATCCCGGTGGGGCAGTCGGACAGGCAGCCCTTGCAGGACAGGCAGAGGTCTAGCACCTCCCGCACCTCCGGCGCCCGCAGGCCGCCGGGCAGGAAACCGCCCACCGCCTCCTGCAGGACCCTCGCCCGGCCCCGGGTCGAGTCCTTCTCGTCACGGGTGGCCACGTAGGACGGGCACATGACGGCGCCGCTGCCCGTGGTCTCCGACCGGCACTTGCCGACCCCGGTGCACCGGTGCACGGCGGCGGTGAGGTCGCCCCCGTCCTCCGGGTAACGGAAGGCGGTGCCCGAGGTGGGCGGGGGCGGCGGCTGGAGCCGCAGGTCCGCGTCGAGCGCGGCGGGCCGTACGATCACGCCCGGGTTGAGCACGTCGTCGGGGTCGAACACGGCCTTGGCTGCGGCGAAGGCGGACAGGGCGGCGGGGGAGTACATCAGCGGCAGCAGTTCGCCGCGCGCCCGGCCGTCGCCGTGCTCCCCGGACATCGAGCCGCCGTGCGACGCGACCAGGCGGGCGGCGTCCAGGAGGAAGGCGCGGAACACCCGCGCGCCCTCCCGGCGGTCGAAGGGGAAATCGATGCGGATGTGCAGGCATCCGTCCCCGAAGTGCCCGTACGGCAGGCCGGTCAGCCCGTGATCCGCCATGAGCGCGTCGAAGTCCCGCAGGTAGGCGCCGAGGCGCTCGGGCGGGACGGCGGCGTCCTCCCAGCCCGCGTGCGCGGGAGCCCCGGCGGGCGTGCGCCCGGCCAGGCCCGCGCCGTCCTCCCGGATCCGCCACACCGCCGCCCCCTGGGCGGGATCGGTGATCACGAGGCTGTCGAGGGCGTCCGCGTCGGCCACCAGCGCGGCGGCGGCCGAGCGCAGTTCGGCGGTCGAGCCGCCGCCGAGCTCGACCAGGAGCCAGCCGTTGCCCGCGGGGAGCGGCGGGACCCTCCCGGCCCCGCGCCGGGTCCGCACCGCGTCGACGATGCGCGCGTCGATGCCCTCCAGGGCGACGGGCCGGTGCGGGAGCAGGCCCGGCACGGCGTCCGCGGCCGTGGCCATGTCCCGGTAGCCGAGCACGACCAGGGCGGTGCGCGCGGGCGCCTCGACCAGGCGGACCTCGGCGCCGAGCAGCACGCCCCAGGTGCCCTCGGTGCCGACCATGGCCCCGGCCACGTCGAAGCCGCGTTCGGGGAGCAGGTGCTCCAGCGAGTAGCCGGAGATCTGCCGGGGGAACCGGCCCAGCTCGGTGCGGATCACCGCGAGGTTGTCGCGGACCACCCGCCGGAGCGCGTCCAGCGTCGGCGAGCCGTTCACCCCGTCCGCGCTGTCCGCGCCGTTCATGCCGCCCGTGCCCCGGCCGTCCGCGCCGTTCATGCCGCCCGTGCCCCGGCCGTCGGCGAGCCGTTCCCCGCCGCCCGTGCCCCGGCCGACGGTGAGCCGTTCCCCACCGCCGGTGAGCACGTCGAGCCCCAGGACGTTGTCGGCGGTACGGCCGTAGGCGAGCGCGCGGGACCCGCAGGCGTTGTTGCCGATCATCCCGCCGATCGTGCACCTGCTGTGCGTGGACGGGTCGGGGCCGAAGCGCAGGCCGTACCGCGCGGCCCGGACCTGGAGCGCGTCGAGCACGGTGCCCGGCTCGACGGTCGCGGTCCGTGCCTCGGGGTCCAGCGACCGCACCCGGCCGAGGTGGCGGGTGAAGTCGAGGACCACCCCGGGGCCGACCGCGTTGCCCGCGATCGACGTTCCGGCGCCCCGCGCCGTCAGCGGCACCCCTTCGGCACGGCAGACCGCGAGGACGGCGGCCACCTCGTCCGCGTCCCGGGGGAAGACCACCGCCGACGGGGGCACCCGGTAGAGCGAGGCGTCGGAGGAGTACTCCGCCCGGCGTCGCGACGAGACGTCGACGTCGTGGACGCCGGCCCGGCGGAGTGCGGTGGCGAGATCGGACGGCTTCAGGACGTTCCCTCCCCGCCGGTTCCCCGGCCTCCGGGCCCGGCCGGCCCGTGCGCGCGGCCGTGCCCGTGCCCGTGCCCGTGACTGTGCCCGTGCCCGTGCCCGTGACTGGGATCCGGACCGGCCGCGGGGAGGACCCGGTCCCCGGCACGCAGCGGCGCGTGCTCGTAACGGCCCTCGTGCGCGATGATCGGCCGCCGGTCGCCCGCCAGCTCGGGGTGCCGCTCCTCCAGGGCACGGCGGGCCTCGGCGGTCCTCCTGAGCCCGGCGACGTACTCCCGGTCGGCGCCGTAGGTGCCCCGCCACGTCTGCGGCATCATCTCGGCCGGCGGCGGCGTGGCCGCCCTCCCGCCCAGCCCGAACGCACTCGGGATCTTGCTGGTGGCCGTGCCGCACTCGGGACAGTCGGGCAGGGGCGCGGTGAAGGACTGGATGACCTCGAACCGGTGCCCCCGACGGCAGCGGAGCTCGTAGATGGCCACGTCGTCACCTCACCAGAGTGCGATGGATCGGGTCAGGATACCGGCGAGGTCGTCCTCGCCGACCGGGCGCGGGGCGGTGGTGAGCAGCCGCTGCTGCTTCATCGCCCCCTCGGTGAGCGCCGGGACGTCCGCCTCGGTGTAGCCGACGCCTCCGATGCCGTTGGGGAGGTCGATGTCCCGCATCAGGTCGATCAGTACGCCGGGCAGGAACTCCGCGAGGTCGTCGGGCTTGTCCGCGGACGGGTCGAGCAGCTCGGCCGCGCGCAGGTGCCGTTCGGGCCGCGCCTCGAAGGTGAACCGGAACGCCTCGGGGGCGGTCAGCGCGACGGCCATGCCGTGCGGCACCATCGGCTCGTCCTGCGGGTAGCCCTTGGGCCGGAAGTCCCTGACGCGCCCGGCGATCGGGTAGGCGTTGGCGTGCGGGATGTGCACACCCGCGTTGCCGAACCCGAGCCCGGCGAACGTCGCCGCCAGCGCCATCTGGGCCCTGGCCTCGGCGTCGTCGCCGTGCCGTACGGCGGTGCGGAAGGAGTGCGCGAGCAGCTGCAGGGCGCGCTCGGACCACATGTCGGCCACCGGGTTCGAGCCGCAGTACGGCACGCGCTCCTCGGGGCGCTTGCGCTCGTAGGAGGTGTACGGCCGGGCGGTGTAGCTCTCCAGGGCGTGGCAGAGGATGTCCATCCCGGCGGCGGCGGTGACCCCGGCGGGCTGGGTCAGCGTCAGGTCGGGGTCGACGACCGCCAGCACCGGGCGGAGCCGTCCGTGGCTGATCCCGGTCTTGACCTTCAGGTCGAGCACGTCGAGCACGCAGATCGTGGTGCTCTCCGACCCGGTGCCCGTGGTCGTGGGCACCGCGACCAGCGGCTTGAGCGGCTGGGACGGGGCCCGGCCGCCGCCCACCGGGGCGTTGATGTAGTCCGTCAGCTCGCCCGGGTTGGTGGTGAGCAGGTTGACCGCCTTGGCGGTGTCGATGCTCGACCCGCCGCCGACGGCGACGAAGGCGTCCCACGGGCCGGAGGCACGCGCGTGCTCGATGGCCGCGAGCATGCTCCGGTCGGTCGGCTCGACGTGCACCCCGTCGTACACGTGCGCCTCCATGCCGAAGCCCGCGAGCTGGTCGGCGATCCGCTGCGGCGTGCCGGTCGCCGCCACCCCGGGGTCCGTGACGACCAGGACGCGGCGGGCGCCGTACTGCCCGAGATCGAAGCCGATCTCGGCGCTGGCGCCCGGCCCGAACTTCAGGGCGGGGGCGCCGTAGGTGAAGACGGACTCGGGATTGCCCGGAGCGGTGAACACACCGTGCTCCCTTCTCACTTGTAGAAGCCGGTGGGCGCGGTGCGCATCGAGCGCAGCTGCTCGGCGTCGTGACCGAAGACCACGGTCGCGGCGGAGCGCTCCGCGATCGAGCGGATCTTCTCGACGGAGGCGTACCAGGCGCTCAGGTCGTTGACGATCGCGGCCGGGACGGCGGGCGGGCCGTAGGAGTCGCCCATGTAGACGGCGTCGGAGGTGAAGATCATGGTTCCGGACTCGGGCAGGTCGACCCGCATGGCCATCGTGCCCGGGGTGTGGCCGGGCGCCTCGATGAGCGTGACCCCCGGGAGGATCTCGGTGTCGCCGGAGACCGTCTCGAACTCCAGGCCCTCGTAGTCGGCCTTCAGGTGCGCCCCGGTGAACGCGCCGTCGAAGCCGAAGGCGAAGTCCTTCTCCTTGTCGTTGCAGACCAGGCGGGCGCCGGTGCCGGCGAACATCCGCACGTTGCCGGCGTGGTCGAAGTGCAGGTGCGAGAGCGCCACGTAGTCGAGGTTCTCCGGGCTCACGCCCAGCCGCCCGAGTTGCGCGTCGAGGTACTGCTCCTCGGAGACCTGGTCGTAGGGGAAGAACTCCTGGAGCCCGGTCGGCACCCAGCGGGTCTCCCAGTCGCGGGGGCAGCTCGTGTCCCACAGGAGGGTGCCCTCGTCGGTCTCCACGAGGACGGCGTGGGTCGTGCAGGGGTACCACTCGACGGGCTTGTCCCGCTCCGACCTCGGCCTGATGCTCCGGCCGGGCTTGAGCAGCAGCCAGGTCAGGTCGCAGCTCATCGCGCCGCAGTCGAGTACGTGCAACTTCATGGCCGTTCCTCCGTACGTTAACGCCAGGTTTCCGAAGGTGGCATGTAGCATGCTGCATGTCAACTATGGGAAAGTGAGGTTTCGATAGGCTCCACGGATACGCGTCGGATCCGGAAAGGTCGCCACAGGTGCAAGCTGTCGACGGCACGTCCAGCCTCACGGAACAGGTCTTCGAGGCCGTCCGCGCGGCCATCCACTCCGGCGAGCTGCGCCCGGGGGAGCTCTACTCCGTGTACCGGCTGGCCGAGGAGCTCAACGTGTCGCGCACCCCGGTCCGCGAGGCGATGCTCCGGCTGGCCGAGGCCGGCATGGTGCGGTTCGAGCGCAGCCGGGGCTTCCGCGTGCTCGGGCGCGACCCCAAGGAGATCGCGGAGGTCTTCCACCTCCGGCTGCTGCTGGAGGTGCCCGCCACCCGCCTCGCCGCCCGCCGGGCCGGCCCCGCCCTCATCACGGCGATGCGCGGCGAGTTGGAGGCGATGCGCGCCGCCGCCGGGGAGCGCGACGAGCCGCGCTTCATGCGGCACGACCGCGCCTTCCACGAGCTGCTGCTCGTCGCGGGCGCCAACCGCAAGCTCGTCGGCATCGTCGGCAACCTCCGCGACGCCACGATCACGCTGGGCGCCTCCACCGTCGACCGCTCCCGGTCACTGGCCGACATCGCCGAGGAGCACGAGCCCATCCTCACCGCGCTGGAGGCGGGCGACGCGGGCGCGGCGGCCGAGGCCATGCGTGCCCACGTGGCCCACACGGGGGAGCTCCTGCTCGCCCAGGTCGCCGCCGAGAACGGCGTCGTCGTCGACCCCGAGGACATCGACCTCATCCTCGGCACCGCCCCGTAGCGGACCCGTGCCGCCGGGCCGCCCGTCGTGTGCCGTGTGCCGTCCGCCGCACCCGTCGTTCGCCCCGCCGCCCGGTCCGGCGGGTCCCGCTCAGCGGATGCCCTCGGCGCGGAGCCGCGCGGCGAGTTCCTCGGCGTGCTCGCGGATGACCCGGGCGACGCGCTGCGTCTCCTCCTCGGTCGCGGCGTCGATCGGCAGGGAGCAGCTGATGGCGTCGGTGGCCGGGATGCGGTACGCCACCGTGACCGCGACGCACCCGATGGCGGGCGTGTTCTCCTCCCGTTCCAGGGAGTAGCCGCGCGCCCGGGTCGCCGCGAGGTCGGCCATGAGCCCGTGGTGGTCGGTGATGGTGTGCTCGGTGAGCCGCGCGAGCGGGGGGCCCGGCAGCAGCTCGGCGAGCTCGTCGGGGGCCCGCTCCGCGAGCAGCGCCTTGCCGAGCGCCGTGGCGTGCGCGGGCAGCTGGCGTCCCACCCTGGACGTCGCCCGGCGCGGCTCGATGGTCTCGCGGGTGGCCAGGTAGATGACGTTCGCGCCGTCGAGGCGGGCGTAGTGGGTGGTGTAACCGGTCGCGTCGCCGATGAGCTCCAGCGTGCGGGTCGCGTACGGCAGCGCCCGGTCGCGGTCGAGGTAGGCCGTCCCGCACAGCAGCGCGTGCGGCCCGACGCCGACCGCCGAGCCGTCGGGGGTCGGCTCGATCCAGCGCATGGCGATGAGCGTGTGCAGCAGCTGGTGGAGGCTGGAGCGCGGGTATCCGGTGCGCCGTCGCAGCTCGGCGACGGTCACCGGGTCGCGGGCGGCGCCGAGCATCTCCATGATGAGGATCGTGCGCTCCGCCGACTTCACCAGTTTGGTCTCGGCCGACGGGTCGAGCTGCCCGTTCACCGGGAGGCTGCTGGACGGATCATGCGTCATCGGCGGGTCTCCTCGAGGGATGCGGCTCCAACGCCGGTAGCGTACGGAAAATCAGGCGGGTGCAAGGTCGTGCGGCGCGTCCTCGCCGCCGGTGTTCCGCGTGGCCGGGGCCGGCGCGTCACCATGGGCGTCCCCGCTCCATGCCGGGCTCGCTCCACGGGCCGCCCAGGCGGACGCCGGGGTCCGGCGGCGCGGGCGGACCCGCGCCCTCGACGGCCGCGGCGAAGTGCTCGGCGTCGTCGACCGGGGCGAACCCGATCGCCTCGCCCGCCGCCAGCGAGACCCAGCGGCGCCGGTTGCGCGAGACGCCCCAGACGACGTGGTGCCCGGGTTCGTCCCTGGCCAGGCACGCCTCGACCAGCCGTGCCGCGTCGCCGGGCGAGAACCAGGTGGACAGGGCGCGGACGCCGCCCGGGACGGCCTCGACCGTGCCGATGCGGGCCGAGACGACCGACATGCCGTAGGCGTCGGCGTAGAGGCTGCCCAGCGCCTCCGCCGCCGCCTTGCCCACGCCGTAGAAGGTGTCCGGCCGCGGTGGGAGCTCCGCGTCGCCGCCGGCCAGGGCGGCGGGGACCATGCCCACGGCGTGCGCGGAGCCGGCGAGCAGGACCCGCCGCACGCCGGCCCTGCGGGCGGCCTCCAGCACGACGTACGTGCCGTGGATGTTGGTCTGGAGGATCTCCTCCCAGACGTGCTCGCGGCTGTGGCCGCCCAGGTGCACGACCAGGTCGACGTCCGCGCAGGCCGGTTCCACGGCCTCCGGGTCGGTGATCGAGGCCGCCAGGAACGTCTCGCCGGCCAGGAGCCCGTCCGGGGGCGGCTGGATGTCCAGAAGGCGGATCTCCCGGTCCGGCCGGCTCAGGAGCGGGCGGATCAGCGAGCCCACCCGGCCCGAGGCCCCGGTCACGAGCAGTCGTTGGGTCACGTTCTCTCCATCACCGTGTTGCCGTAACGCTTACGAGGCGAATGATTAACAGTCTTGACATCTCATCGGCGCGATTCATACCGTACCGCATGTGTCCATCTACATGAATAGTTTCACATATGTGAACACAAGGTGGATGTGCGGACCGTTGTCACCGGCCCATCCGCGACGACAGTGAGGAAGCTATGACCTTTGACGGAATCCTGTTCTTCCCGGTGACACCATTCGGCGGTGATGGGGGTGTCGACGAGGCCGTGCTGGCCGAGCACATCGAGAACGGCATCGAGGCGGGCGCCGCCGGCGTGTTCACGGCCTGCGGCACGGGAGAGTTCCACGCCCTGTCGCCGTCGGAGATCGAGACCTGCGCGCGGGTCGCCGTCACGGTGGCGGCGGGCCGGGTGCCGGTCTTCGCCGCCGCGGGCGGTCCGCTCCCGGTCGCGCTGGAACAGGTGCGCCGGATCGAGCGCTCGGGCGCCGACGGCGTCCTGCTGATGCCGCCCTACCTGGTGACCGGCCCCCAGCGGGGCATCCTGGAGTACGTCCGGGCGGTCTCGGCGGAGACCTCGCTGCGCATCATCTTCTACCAGCGCGGCACCGCCGTGCCCACCCCGCGCACGGCCGCCGAGCTGGCCGCCCTGCCCAACGTCGTCGGGATCAAGGACGGCGTCGGCAGTCTTGAGCTGATGCAGCGCACGGTGCTCGCCGTGCGCCGCGCGGCCGGGGAGGAGTTCCAGTTCTTCAACGGCCTGCCGACCGCCGAGATGACCGCGCGGGCCTACCGCACGATCGGCGTGCCGCTGTACTCCTCGGCGGTCTTCGGTTTCGCCCCCGAGGTCGCGCTCCGGTTTCACCGGGCGGTCGGCGCCGACGACGACGCGACCGTCCAGACCCTGCTGGAGGAGTTCTACGTGCCGCTCGTCGCGCTGCGCGAGGAGGTGAGCGGTTACCCCGTCTCCCTCGTCAAGGCGGGCGTCCGGCTGCGCGGCCTCGACGTCGGAGGGGTGCGGCCCCCGCTGGTGGACCCCACCCCCGAGCACCTGGAACGGCTGGACGCCCTCATCGGCCGCGGCCTGGAGCTGGCCGGCCGATGAGAATCCACGACCTGATCGTCACCCCCGTCGCCTTCCGCGACCCGCCCCTGCTGAACGCGAGCGGGGTGCACGAGCCCCTGGTGCTCCGCTGCGTGCTGCAACTCGTCGTCGAGGGCGGTGTCGTCGGCCTCGGCGAGTGCCCCGGCGAGCGCGCGCACGTCGAGCGGCTCGTCGCGGCGGGCGAGTGTATCCGGGGCATGAGCGTCTTCGCCACCGGCGCGATCGAGCGGGCCGTCGACGAAGCGCTGGGCGGCCCCGGCGGCCCGCTGCGGAGGATCGACCGCACCGCCGCCTTCTCCGCGATCGAGGTCGCCTGCCTCGACGCCCAGGGCAAGCTCACCGGCCTGCCGGTCAGCGACCTGCTGGGCGGTGCCGTCCGCGACGCGGTGCCGTACAGCGCCTACCTGTTCTACAAGTGGGCCGAGCACCCCGCGCTCGACGGCGGCGCGGCCGTCGGCGACGAGTGGGGCGCCGCACTCGACCCGGCGGGGGTGGTCGACCAGGCCCGCCGGATGATCGACCTGTACGGGTTCCGCTCCATCAAGCTCAAGGGTGGTGTCTTCCCGCCCGAGCAGGAGATCGCGGCGATCCGCGCCCTCCGGGAGGCGTTCCCCGACCACCCGCTCCGGCTCGACCCCAACTGCGCGTGGACGGTCGAGACGTCACGGTACGTGGCGGACGAGCTCAAGGGGGTGCTGGAGTACCTGGAGGATCCGACCGCCGGGGTCGACGGGATGGCGGCCGTCGCCGCCACCGCGGCCATGCCGCTGGCGACCAACATGTGCGTGGTCTCCTTCGACACGGTCCGGCCCGCGGTGGAGCGCGACGCCGTCCAGGTCGTGCTCTCCGACCACCACTACTGGGGAGGGCTGCGTCGCACCCGGGAACTGGCCGCGGTCTGCGAGACGTTCGGGCTGGGGATGTCGATGCACTCCAACTCCCACCTGGGCATCAGCCTCGCGGCGATGACGCACGTCGCCGCGGCGACGCCGAACCTCACCTACGCGTGCGACACCCACTACCCGTGGAACGCCGCCGACGACGTGGTCGTCCCCGGGGCGCTGCGCTTCGTGGACGGTGCCGTGCCGGTCCCCGACGGGCCCGGCCTCGGGGTGGAGCTCGACCACGCGGTGCTGGACCGGTTGCACGAGGCGTACGTCGCGTCCGGCCGCGAACGCCGCGACGACACCGGCTACATGCGCCGGATCGAGCCCGGGTACGACCCCACCCTGCCGCGCTGGTGAGCGCCGGAACGACACGGCGTCCCGCCGCGCGCCCCGCCGGGGGAGCGGTCCCCGGGAACGTCCCGGCGGGCCCCGCGGGATCGCGGGGCGGGGCCTCGCGAGGGGCGTCGCGGGAGGTTTCGTGAGGAGCACCGTCTACCTGCACCCGTGGGACGTCGTGGGAGACCCGGCCGCCCCCGAGCGGGTGGCCCGGCTCGGAGCCGGGTCCGTCGCCCTCGCCGCGGCCTACCACTCGGTGCGGGCCTGCACCCCGCACCACCCGCGGCGGCGCGTGGTGGACGCCCGGCACGCGGCCCTGTACGTGCCCGTCAGGGCCGGCGCCTGGGCGGGCAGCAGGCTGGTCCCGGAGAGCGGCGCGGCCTGGGCGGGCGGCGAGAACGCGTTCGGCCGGGCCCGCGAGGCGCTGGCCCGGCACGGGCTCGCCGTCGACGCCTGGGTGGTGCTGACGCACAGCACGATCCTCGGTGAGCGTCACCCCGAGCTCACCGTGCGCAACGCCTTCGGCGACCGCTACCCCTACGCCCTGTGCCCGTCCGATCCGGACGTCCGCGCCTACTGCGGGCTGGTCGTGGCGGAGGTGCTGGCACAGGGCGCCCCCGGCGGGCTCGTGGTCGAGGCGTGCGGCCCGCTCGGGATCGGGCACCAGGGCCACCACGAGAAGACCGCGGGGGCCGACTGGACCGGGACGGACGAAGCACTGCTCTCCATCTGTCTCTGCCGCGCGTGCCGGCGTGCCCTGGCCGCGGAGGGGGTGGAGCCCGACCGGCTCGGCGCCGTGGCGCGCGGAGCCGTCGGTGCCGGGCACGGCTCCGTCGCGGAGGCGCTCGGCATCCTGGCCGAGCCGGTCCTGCGGGCCCGGCAGGCCGCGGTGGGATCGCTGCGGGACGAGGTGATCCGGCTGGCCCGGCGGGCCGGGGTCACCCGGCTCGTCTTCCACGCCTCCGCCGACCCGTGGGCCACCGCGCCCGGCGCGGCGGTTCTCGGCGCCGGGGACCGGATAGACACCTACGTGGCCGGCTGCTGGGGGACCGCCGAGGCCGGAGCCGCCACCCTGGCGGCCATGCGCGGGGCCGTACGCGACGCCACGCGGGCGGCCGTTCCGGGGGGCACGCGGGCGACCGTTCCGGAGGGCACGCGGGCGACCGTTCCGGAGGGCACGCGGGCGACCGTTCCGGAGGGCACGC
>NZ_BAAAVI010000072.1:29515-43224 GCF_039534445.1 Streptosporangium fragile
ACGCGGGCGACCGTTCCGGAGGGCACGCGGGCGACCGTTCCGGGGGGCACGCCGGGGGGCGGGCGGAGGGCCGCGGGGCCCGGTCCGCGCCTGGGCGCGTACGTCACCGTCCTGCCGCCGCATCCGCCCGATGCGGCGGCGTTCGCCCGCGACTGGGACCGCCTGCTGTCCGCCGGGGCGGACGAGCTCCACCTCTACCACGCCGGGTTCGCCTCCGCGCCCCGCCTGGCCGCCGCCGCCGACGCGCTGGCCGCGCTCCGGTCCATGTGAGCGCCCGGCCTTGAGGGAGGGCCGGACCGCGGACGACGACTTCGGACGCGGCCCGCGAACTCGCCGGCGCCGCCGGTGGACGGCCCCGGATACCGGGTGGTTCCGCAACAGCATGTCCACCCGGTTTCTGGAAGGCCCAAATACCGCTCTGGCCACATGTGGCCAAAAGGGAACGGTAGCGGGAATTGACGTTGACTCCGATCCGGTCGCCGCGCAGATTTCCCACATTCCTGTTTTTCAGGGGACGGCGGAGGTCTTAATGAAACGTGCGAGACTGGCCATTCTCGCCACCGGGTTCCTGCTGTTATCAATGGTGGTGGCCCCGACCGCGGCGGCGGTGCCGGAGCCGCCGGCGGGCGGGGACGGGATACACGTCTACGCCGGAGAACTCACCTCGCAGCAACTGGACAAATTACTGAAATCCGGTGTCGACCGGGAGGAACTGCGGATCACCAAGTCCGCCGACGGGAAGAAAGTCACCGTCCAGGCGATTCTGGGCGCCGTCCAGGCGGAGCAGCTTCGCAAGAGCGGCGTCGACCTGACGGCGCAGAAGGCCGCAGCGAGGAAGAACGCCGCCAAGGGCGACGGCGTCTTCAAGCCGTACAGCGGCGCCGGCGGCATCCGCGAGCAGATCGTCACCGCGGCGAACGCCAAGCCCGGCATCGCGAAGGTCGTCGACTTCGGCACCTCGCTCAAGGGACAGCCCATCACCGCGATCAAGGTCACCAAGAACGCGCGGCAGCTCAGGGACGGCACACGCAAGGCCGTGCTCTACGCCTCCGCCCAGCACGCCCGTGAGTGGATCACGCCGGAGATGACCCGCAGGCTCCTGCTCCACTTCCTCAACGGCTACGGCACCGACCCCGAGATCACCCAGCTGGTCGACACCACCGAGCTGTGGTTCGTCCCGGTGGCCAACCCCGACGGCTACGACCACACCTTCACCGAGGGCAACCGGCTCTGGCGCAAGAACCTGCGCGACAACAACGGCGACGGGCAGATCACCACGGCCGACGGCGTCGACCTCAACCGTAACTTCGCCTACAAGTGGGGCTACGACAACGAGGGCTCCTCGGAGAACCCGGCCAGCCAGACCTACCGCGGCGCGAGCCCGCAGTCGGAGCCGGAGACCAGGGCCATGGACGACCTCACCAAGAGGGTCCGGTTCACCTACCTGCTCAACTACCACTCGGCCGCCCAGCTGCTGCTGTACGGCATCGGCTGGCAGCAGGCCACGCCCTCCCCCGATGACCTGATCTTCGAGGCGCTGCTGGGGGACGACGCGACACCCGCCGTCCCGGGGTACGACCCCGACCTCGGCGCCGAGCTCTACACCACCAACGGTGAGACCGACGGCCACATGAGCAACAAGCGGCACATCCTGGCGATCACGCCGGAGATGACCACCTGTGAGGTCGCGGTGGAGAGCGTCCCGGACGACGAGTGGACGCTGGCCGACTGCGAGGGCGGCCTCGGCTTCACCTTCCCCGACAGCGAGGTGCTGATCCAGGCCGAGTTCGCCAAGAACATCCCACTCGCGGTCGCCACCGCCAAGTCCGCCAAGACCCCCGACCGGCCGGTCTCCCCGGTCGGCCGGACCGTCCCCGATTTCAAACCCGACAGCTTCTCCGTCTCGTACGGCGACCCGCAGCCGGTGGCCGTCATCGCCCGGCGGTCCCTGACGACCAAGCAAATGCGCTTCCGTATCAACGGGGGCCCGGTGCGGCTCCGCGCGCTCACCGAGTGGAACGGCGGCGAGAGGTACGGCGACGAGAACGACGACTACTTCGCCGAGTACCGCGCCAAGGTCGAGGGCGCCAAGCCCGGGGACAAGGTCGAGGTGTGGTTCACCGGTTTCAAGGCCGGCACCGGGACCGTGGAGAGCGAGCGCTTCACGTACACGCTGGAGAAGAAGTCCAAGGCCAAGGTGCTCGTCCTGGCCAACGAGGACTACACGGGCTTCAACCCGGACTACCCGTCGTCGGTGACGGCGCCGAAGTACGCCGCGCAGTACGCGCAGGCCCTGCAGACCGCCGGCTACGCCTCCGAGACGTGGGACGTCGACGCCCAGGGCGTGCCGCACCACCTCGGCGTGCTCGGCCACTTCAAGGCCGTGGCGTGGTACCTCGGCGACGACCGGCTCGCGATGGACGCGCAGGACGTGGCGACCCAGACCCCGCTCGGCCCGCTCCCGGACCTGGACGTCAAGCGGTCGCAGCAGGACCTGACCGTCTCCGTCCGCGACTACCTCAACGAGGGCGGCAAGCTGCTGTACACCGGGGAGACCACCGGATACTTCGGCCTCCTCGGCACCTCGCTCGGCGGCATCTACTACGGCCTGGACGGCGCGCCGGACGCCGACTGCGTCGTCACCACCCAGGACGGCTTCTTCGAGGAGTGCCTGATCCTGGCCGACGACTTCGCCCAGTACTACCTGGGCGTCAACGGCCGCAACCCGCGCAGCGGGCCGACCGGGTTCACCGGCACCGGGGACGGGCTGACCGGCACGAGCGGCACCTTCGGCGGCCCCGCGGTCGCCGACAACCCGCTGGACGAGGCGGGCAGCCTGCAGGTGACCAGCGACACGCTGCCGCCGGACAGGTTCCCGCAGTTCAAGAGCGAGGCGTCGGCCGAGTACGTCGGGGCGACCGGGCCGTTCGACCCGGTCGAGGGCGAGTGGTACGTCGCCGGCCCGCACACCGACGACGCCTACATGCGGCTGACGCGGACGATCGACCTGTCGTCGGTCACCGCGGCGCAGCAGCCCAAGCTCGGGTTCCAGCTCTCGTTCAACACCGAGGACGGGTACGACAACGTCATCGTCGAGGCGCACACGGCCGGCCAGGACGACTGGACGACGCTGCCCGACCTGAACGGCGGGACCTCGACCGCGGTCCCGGCCGACTGCACGGCCGGGTACCTGCTGGACGAGCACCCGTGGCTGCTGCGTTACCTGACGCCGGGCAACCCGTGCACGGCGACCGGGACCAGCGGCTCGTGGAACGCCTTCACCGGCAGCTCGAACGGGTGGCGGCAGGTGGCCTTCGACCTGTCCGCGTACGCGGGCAAGCAGGTCGAGGTGTCGATCAGCTACGTGACCGACCCCGCCACCGGCGGCGTCGGCGCGTTCGTGGACGACACGAAGGTCACCACCACCGCCGGTGAGCTGACCGCCGAGGGGTTCGAGTCCGGTCTCGGCGCCTGGTCGACCCCGGGGCCGCCGCCGGGCAGCCCGACGGGCTCCGGTGACTTCGCCAGGGCGCAGGCCGACAAGACGGCGGCCGTCTCGACGAAGGACAGCGTGTTCCTGGGCTTCGGCCTGGAGCAGGTGGCCGACCCGGCCCAGCGGGCCGCGACCATCAAGAAGATCATGAAGCATCTGATCGGCTGACCCGGACCGGGCTCTCTCCGTGAGGCCGGGCGCCGTCCCCGCGGCGCCCGGCCTTCGGCGTTCCCGGCCGCGCATTGACCTCAATCATGGTTGAGGTTGCAGGCTGGTCGCTGACGTACGCGGCTCAGGCGTACACGACCGGAGGGGGATCCTGTGAAGGCGGCTGCTTTTCACGAGTTCGGCGGGCCCGAGGTGCTGCGGGTGACCGAGATCGCGACGCCGGAGGCGGGCGAGGGTCAGGTGCGCGTACGGGTCAGGGCGGCCGGCGTGCAGCCGTTCGACGTGGCCGTACGCCGGGGGTGGACCCCGGCGGGGGTGACCGGCGACCTGCCCCGGGTGCCCGGCAACGAGTTCGCCGGGGTCGTCGACCAGGTGGGGGCGGGGGTGACCGGCATCTCACCGGGGGCGGAGGTGCTGGGCTTCACCCTGCTGAACGCCTACGCCGAGTATGTGGTCGTCCCCGCGGAGAACGTCACGCCCAAGCCGGCCGCCATGCCGTGGGAGGTGGCCGGCGGCTTCACCGCCGGGACCCAGACCGCGCACATCGCGCTGCGCCAGCTTGAGGTGGGGGAGGGGGACACGGTCCTGGTCCACGCCGCCGCGGGCGGGGTCGGCACCGCGGCGGTCCAGCTCGCCCGGCTCTGGGGGGCCACGGTCATCGGCACCGCCCGCGAGGAGAACCACGACTACCTGCGCTCCCTCGGCGCGATCCCCGTCGCCTACGGCGAGGGCCTGCTGGAGCGGGTGCGCGCCCTGGCCCCCGGCGGGGTGGACAAGGTCCTCGACGGCGCCGGCGGCGAGGCGCTCGACGTCTCGCTCCGGCTGGTGAAGCCCGAGCGCGTCATCACCCTCGTCGAGCACGGCAAGGCCGCGGAGCTGGGCGTCCAGCTGACCCGCGGGGTCCGCCTGGCCTCCCGCCTGGCCGAGCTCGCCGCGCTCCACGCCGAGGGCCGGCTCGTCTTCCCGGTCCGCAGGACCTACCCGCTCCGGCGGGCCGCGGACGCCCACCGGGAGGTCGAGGGCAGGCACGGCCGCGGCAAGGTCGTGATCACGATCGACTGAATCGGTCCGGGGGCTGGCCTCGGGGCTCAAATGTTTAGTAAGGTTTCTTGTTAATAACGTGCTATCCGTCGGCCGTTGGACATGTCATGCCTCCCTTTCCCCCTAAGGAGGAGTCCACGTGCGTATGGGACACAGGGCGGCCGCCGTCGGCGCCGCCGCGATCACCGCGGGTTCGGTGCTGGCGTTGCTGCCGTCCGCCCCGGCCGTCGCCCACGGCTCCATGTCGAACCCGCCCAGCAGGGCCTACGTCTGCAAGAACGAGGGCCCGGAGACCCCGAAGTCCGAGGCGTGCAAGGCGGCGATCGCGGCCGGCGGCACCCAGGCCTTCTACGACTGGCACGAGGTGTCGCGGCTGGAGGCCGGCGGCAACCACCGAGCGATCATCCCGGACGGCCAGCTGTGCGGTGCCGGGCGCGACAAGTATCGCGGGCTCAACCTCGCCCGGACCGACTGGCCCGCGACCAGGGTCTCCCCGGGTGCTCTGACGATCACCTACCACGCGACCGCTCCGCACTCGAACAGCAACTTCGAGTTCTACATCACCCGGGCGGGCTACGACCCGACCCAGCCGCTGCGCTGGTCGGACCTGGTGCACATCCAGACCTTCACCAACCAGAACCCCACCACCTTCACCAACTGGACGATCAACCTCCCGCAGCGCAGCGGGCGCCACATCCTCTACTCGATCTGGCAGCGCGTGGTGGGCAGCACCGAGGCCTTCTACACCTGCTCCGACGTGGACTTCGGCGGGGGCAACAACCCCGGCCCCACGTCCACGCCGACCTCGACCCCCACCTCGAGCCCCACGTCCACGCCGACCTCGACCCCGACCTCGCAGCCGGGCGGTACCTGGGCGCCGAACACCGCCTACCAGGCCGGTGCCGTGGTCACCTACGGCGGGGTGACCTACCGGTGCAGGCAGGCGCACACCTCCCTGCCGGGCTGGGAGCCGCCGAACGTCGCGGCGCTGTGGGAACCCGCCTGATCCGGCGAGACCCGGCCGGGACGGTCACCGCCGTCCCGGCCGGGACGGTCACCCGTCCGAGGAGGTGGCGATGAGGCGCACGGTTCCGGCGGCACTCCTGGGTGTCCTCCTGCTCTCCGGCTGCGGCGCCCACAGCATCCATGACCTGCGCGGCGGCTCCGGCGGCGCGGGCCACGGCGCGCACGGCGGCGCGGCCCACGGCGGCGCGGGTCACGGCGCGCACGGTGACGCGGGCCCCGGCGGCTCCGGCCCCGCGACGCCGGGCGTCTCGCCCGGCCCGGCGGTGGGGACCGCCGCGGGGGTCGCCTTCAACGCGGCCGACGTGATGTTCCTGCAGATGATGGTCCCCTACAACCGACAGGGAGCGGAACTGGTGCGCCTGGCCCGGGACCGGCCGGTCCGCCCGGAGGTCCGGGAGCTGGCCGAGGCCATCGGGGTGACGCAGGAGCGCGAGGCGGACTCGATGGCCGGCCTGCTGGTCGCGTGGGATCAGCCCGCGACCGCCGAGGACGACGAGCACGCCGCCCACGGCGGGATGCCGGACATCAGCGAGAAGGAGGTGGACGCGCTCATCGGCGCCCCGGCGGCCGAGTTCGAGAGGAGGTTTCTCAACATGCTGATCGCTCAGCAGGACGACGCCGCCCAGATGGCCAGGGCCGAGGTGCTGACCGGGCTGAATCCGCAGGTCAAGGGGATGGCGCGGCGGGTTGACGCCTCGCGTACGGCGCAGATCGCGCAGATGCTCGCCCTGCTCGGCCAGGAGTGATTTGTTCGCTGACTCCTTCTATGAGATATTTCCTACCAAATATTGGGGAAATAGGGGAGAGTCATGCGCAAGTTGCTCGGGGCCGTCGCCGGACTGATCCTGGCCGGGACCCTTGCCGCGTGCGGCGGGTCGTCGACCGACACGGCCCAGCCCGGCTCGGCGACGCCACAGGCCGACGCCCCGCTCAAGGTCGGGGTGAACCCCGTGCCGCACGGCGAGGTGCTCAAGTACGTCAAGGACAACCTGGCGGCCAAGGCCGGGCTGAACCTGGAGATCGTCGAGTTCACCGACTACGTCCAGCCCAACACCCAGCTCGACGAGGGCAACCTGGACGCGAACTACTTCCAGCACGTCCCGTACCTGGAGGAGTTCTCCAAGGGCAAGGGCATCACGCTCAGCTGGGTCGCCCCCGTCCACATCGAGCCGCTGGGCCTCTACTCCAAGAAGATCAAGAGCGTCGGCGAGCTGGCCAAGGGCGCCCAGGTGGCCCTGCCCAACGACGTCAGCAACCTCGGCCGCGCGCTCAAGCTCCTCGCCGACAACGGCGTGATCACCCTCAAGGAGGGCGTCGGCGTCAAGGCGACCGAGCGTGACGTCGCGAGCAACCCCAAGGAACTGCAGTTCAAGCCGTTGGAGGCGGCCCAGCTGCCCCGCTCCCTGGAGGACGTCGACGCCGCGATCGTCAACGGCAACTACGCCCTGGAGTCGGGCCTGCAGCCCGCGACCGACTCCCTGCTCCTGGAGAAGGGCGAGAACAACCCGTACGCCAACGGCCTGGTCACGGTGCCCGCGAAGGTCGCCGACCCGCGCGTCAAGAAGCTCGCCGAGATCCTCCAGGGCGCCGAGGTCAAGAAGTTCATCGAGGACAAGTACAAGGGCGCGGTCCTGCCCGCCCAGTGACCCGCGGCCCCGGCGGGAGGAACCCCCTCCCGCCGGGTGCCTGCCCGCCGGGGCCGTTCCGGCCGCCGAGACGCCCGTACGGGCCGCCCCGCGAGCCGGCTACCGCTCGCCGAGGGACGAGAGCACCGCGGCGGCCACCTCCTCGGGAAGCATCGACGACACGTCGAACGTCAGATCCGCCACCTCCGCGAACAGCGGCCCCCTGCGCGTCCGCTGCCTGGTCAGCATCGCCTCCAGGTCCGGTTCGAAGTGCGGCCGGTGCGCGCCGGAGCGCATCCGCTCGGCCAGCACCGCCGGGGGCGCGTCCAGCCACACCACCAGCGCCGAGCCCAGCGCGGCACGGCTCGCCGGATCCTCCACCACGCTCGCCGCCGCCGCGACCACCACCGGCGGGCGCTCGGCCAGGGACTCCCGCAGGTGCAGCGCCTCACGCGCGTGGAGCACCTCGGCGCCCTCGCTCGCGGCGGTCTCCGCCGCCGTCGCGCCGCCGTACCGCGCCGCGATGTCGGGATCGCTGTCGCGGAGGTCGCGGCCGAGCTCCTTCGCCAGCACCCGCGCCACGGATGTCTTTCCCGAGCCCATCAGACCCGTGACGACGATCGGACGGTCATACTTCACTGCTGCCTCCGGTGGACGACGTTTGAGATCCGTGTGGGGGATAGGGGTGATGCGTTGGCTCAAAGGAGGAGATCCCATGACCATCGCAGGCGGCATCATTCTCATCATGCTCGGCGCCATCCTCACGTGGGCGGTCGAGTTCGACATCGCCGGGTTCGACATCAACATCGTCGGTGTCATCCTGATGCTCGGCGGCCTCGCGTGGCTCCTGTTCGCGATCTACCGTCTCAGCATCGCCCGGCGGGCCGTGGAGCCCACCACCGTCATCGAGGACCCGGTGACCCACCGCCGCGTCTACGAGGAGCGTCACTACAACGATCCGCCGGTGGTGTGACGGGTGAGGAAACGCCGGTCCGTTAGGGCCCGGCCGTGACGGGTAGGCGTGGCCCTCTCGGTGAATGCGAACGGAGGACGGACGTTGAGCAGGGTCGTATCCCGCGGTGCGAGTGCCGTGAGTGGAATGATCGGTGGCGCGATCGCCGGAGCCATCTTCAAGCAGGTCTGGAAGTTCGCGTCGGGCAAGGACGACGCGCCGCAGGCGACGTCGGACGAGTACGGATGGGGCGAGATCCTGGTCGCGTCGGCCATCCAGGGTGCGATCTTCGGCGTGGTCAAGGCCGCGATCGACCGTTCCGCGGCACGCAGCATCCACAGAGCCACCGGCAAGTGATCTCAAGACTCGAGGACCCCGGCCCCGCACGGGACCGGGGTCTTTCGCCGTCCGGCGGGAGCGTGGCACTCGCGGCCGGCCGGTGCCGCGATCAGGCGGCGCCCGCGCGCGGCCGGCCGCCGCGCGTCCGTCGCGGCCGCCCGCGGGAGGACAGCACATCCGTGTAGACGGCGAGGGTCTCGGCGGCGACCCTGTCCCAGCCGTAACGGGACCGCGCCCGGTCCGCGGCGGCGGCACCGTACGCCGCCAGCAGCGGCGGGTCCGCGAGCAGGCGCCGCAGCGCGTGGCCGAGCAGGTACGGCTCGCGCGGCGGGACCAGCAGGCCGGTGACGCCCGGCACCACCGTGTCCAGGTGCCCGCCCACCGCCGAGGCGACCACCGGAACACCGCAGGCCATGGCCTCCAACGGCACGATGCCGAACGGCTCGTACCACGGCACGCTCACGACCACGCTCGCCGCGCGCATCAGGGCGGGGACGGACTCGCGGCCCACCCGGCCGAGGAAGCGGACGCGGCCCGCCACCCCGTACCGTCCGGCGATCCGCGAGAGCCGGTTCACCTCCGGGTCGCCGGGTTCGCCGCCGGCGACGGCCAGGGTCGCGTCCGGGACGTGGCGCAGTGACCGGATCGTGGTCTCCACGCCCTTGCGCGGCACCGGGCGGCCGATGGCCAGGAGCACGGGCCCCGGCCCCAGGTCCATCCGCGGGCCCGCGGGGGTGAAGGCACGCACGTCCACCCCGCACGGGACGACCGCCGTGCGGTTGCGGGAGACGCGCATCCGGTCCAGCTCGGCCACCTCGTCGGCGCAGGTCGCGATGATCGCGTCCATGTGGCGGGCGACGAGCGTCTCGACCTCGATGCGCTCGCGCGGGCTGGTGTCGGCCTCGCCCTGGTGGCGGCGTTTGACCGTACCCAGGGCGTGGAAGGTGTGCACGACGGGCACCGCGGTGTCCCGGGCGGCGGCCAGGGCGGCCAGCCCGCTCATCCAGAAGTGGCTGTGCACGATGTCGGGCGGCGCGACGGTCCAGCGCGCGGCCAGCCACCGGCTGAAGTCCGGCATCCAGGGGAGCAGGTCGTCCTTCGGCAGCACCATGGCGGGTCCGGCCGGGACGTGCACCACGGTCACACCGGGGGCGAAGACGACCCTCTGCTGCTGGAAGGGGGATTCCCTGCGGGTGTAGACGGTCACCTCGTGCCCCTGCGCGGCGAGCGCGCGGGACAGCGCGGCGACGTGGACGTTCTGGCCTCCGGCGTCGGCTCCGCCGACGACTGCGAGGGGACTGGCGTGCTCGGACACCATTGCGATCTTCATAGGCACGGCTCCGCCGACTCTGCGAAAGAGAACGTGCCTGCGTCCTAGGCATCCACCCGGTTTGTGTTCCCCCTGGAAGCTTTTTAAACGCGTTTGGCCCCGGACATCCCGGGAAGGCGATCTGTTTTGAGTGGAAGGAGTTCGACGATGGAGGCTCCGCAGTACATAGCGGCGCGCGTGCAGAGCGCGCTCGCCGAGGACGACAGAACCACGGAACTCGGCATCCGGGCGGACGTCCGGGGTGACCAGCTCTACCTGCGCGGCCAGGTCAACTGCGCCGAACGCCGCGACCTGATCGCCGAGGTGGCCCACGAGGCGGCTCCCGGGCTGGTGATCCACAACGAGATCGACGTCGTGGACGTCCGCGAGCCGGTGGGAGAGGAGAGGCTGTGAGAGAGCTGCGGATCGCAGCGGTCGGAGACGTGCACCTGGACGAGAGCCTCAGGGGCAGCTATCGCGAACGGCTCCGCGGCATCCAGGAGCGGGCCGACGTCCTGCTGCTCGCCGGAGACCTGACCAGGCACGGGACTCTGGAGGAGGCGAAGGTGGTGGCGGACGAGTTCCGCGACCTGCCGATTCCGGTGGTCGCCGTGCTCGGCAACCACGACCACCACTCCGACAGACCGGGGGAGATCGCCGCCCTGCTGCGCGACGCCGGGATCCAGGTCCTGCACGACGACGCGACCGTGCTGGAGATCGACGGCGTGCGGCTCGGCGTGGTCGGCGGCAAGGGTTTCGGGGGCGGGTACGCCGGCAAGTGCGCCAGCGACTTCGGCGAGCGGGAGATCAAAGCCTTCGTGGGCCACACCAAACGCATCGCGGAACGCTGGCGGGTGGCGCTGAAGGAACTCGAGGCCGACCGGAGGGTGGTGCTGTCCCACTACTCCCCGGTCAAGGACACCCTGCACGGGGAGCCGCTGGAGATCTACCCCTTCCTCGGCAGCTACCTGCTGGCCGAGGCGGCCGATGCCGAGGGCGCCGACCTGTTCATCCACGGGCACGCGCACGCCGGCACCGAGAAGGGCGTGACCCCGGGCGGCATCCGGGTGCGCAACGTGGCGCTTCCGGTGCTGGGCCGGGCGTACGGGGTGTACTGCCTCTGAGGAGGGCACCCGCGGAGGGCGCGGCGGGGTGCGGCGCCAGCGGAGGGCGCGGCGGGTGTGGCGCCCGCGGTCTCCCTCCCGCCGGTGGCGTTCCGGCGTTTCGGTGTCTCCGTGTTTCTCGTGTTTCCGGTGTTTCCTGGGCCGTTCGGGAGCCGCCCGGGAAAGGGGGCCGGAGCCCGCGAGGAAAGGCCACGGGAGCCCCGGGGGGAAACCGGGCCGGGGGGAAACCGGAGTCCGGGAAGAAACCGGCGAGGGATAAACCGAAAGCCGGCGGGGATCGACGGCGAACCGGGGGACAAGAAGAAGCGGGCCGGGAGTCCCGGCCCGCGAGGCTTCTGTTTGTGGAATTCGGGGCGACGTGGGGTTCCGCGGCGGGCGCCGGCCCCCGCGGAACGGTGTCGCGGGCGCCGGGCCCGCGGCGGACGGGGCCTCGGGCACCTGGCCCGGACCGGATGACGTGCGAGGACGCTGAGCGCGCGAGGTACCGGGCGCGGACTCCGGGTCCGCGTCGGATCGCCCGAGCGTGGCGCTCGCACCGGACGGCGGTGTGCGGGCGGCGAACCCGCATCAGACGTTGAAGATGCTCACACCCCCGGGACCGACGAGGAATCCGAGGACGATGAGGACGATCCCCCAGAGGAGGTCGCGACGGGCCAGGATGACGTAGATCCCGGCGACGACGAGAACCACTGCGATGATCCAGAGCAAAGTAGCCATAAGCGGCAACTGCCCTCACATTTCGCTACTTAACATCCCCTCCTTCCTTTGTCCGGTACAGATCGATAATCGGCTGGATAAACCAGAGCCAGGCGCTGGCCAGTGCCACCGCCCCGCCGAACACCGCGGCCGGCCACGCGTTGATGACCGTCTCCGCGACGAGCGCGACCGAGCTGGTCATCGAGATCGCGAGCCCCAGCGCCCCCGCGACGCCGATCTCGTTGGCGCGGTGCAGCATCCTCTCCTTCAGGCCGGTCCGGAACAGCAGGCGGTGCTGGGCGGCGGGGGTGATGAAGCAGACGGAGGCCATGGCGGCGCTCAGCAAGGCGATGAAGAACAGCCAGCGCCCCAGGGTGTCGACCTTGGTGAAGCCCGGGGCGAACGGCACCGTCAACAGGAAGGCGAACAGCACCTGCACCCCGGTGACCGCCACCCTTAACCCCTGGAGCAGCTCGCTGAGCTCACGGTCCACGCGCTCCTTGTGGCTCTCTCCAGGCTCCGCTTTTTCCTTTTGTATAGGTTCGGGCTGAATCATGAGCACCGCTTACCCCGGTGTGCGTTTGCTATGCCTACCTGGGGGTCCGTGGGGTAGGCGTCTGTTTATGGGAAGCCACAGTCATGAGGTCACTGACGCGATCCTGGAAACGTTGAAGCGGGCGAGCACCGCTTTGAAGGACGCAGACGTCAGGTTCGCACTCGCCGGGGGCTGCGCCGCGTACGCGCGCGGGGCCGCGCCCTCGCTGCACGACGTGGACTTCGTCCTCCCGCAGGAGGATGTGCCGCTCGCGCTTGAAGCGCTGGACAAGCTGGGGTTCACGACCGCCAAGCCTCCGGAGGACTGGCTGGTCAAGGCCTTCGACGAGGGGCGGCTGGTTGATCTGATCTTCCGGATATGCGACCGCCCGGTCACCCCGGAACTGCTGAAACGCGCTGAGCCGTTGAAGGCCTCGGCGGTGATCCTCCCCGTCCTTGAGGCCACCGACCTGGTCATCTCGTGGCTGATGCCGCTCTCGGAGCACAGTTGCGACTACAGCGGGCTGCTCCCCCAGGTCCGGGCCATGCGCGAGCAGGTCGACTGGAACCGGGTCGCCGCCGTCGTCCAGGACTCCCCCTACGCCTCGACCTTTCTCATCCTCCTGGAGCGCCTCGGCGTCGTCCCCGGCCCGCTCGACACCTCGGGTGACCCGTCCTGGCCCTGAGCCGGGGCGGCCCCGGCCGCGGAAACACCGGAGGGCCCCGCCGAGCGGCGGGGCCCTCCGTGTTCCACCGTGTCAGGTCAGGCCGTGTCAGTACGTGCCCGGCCCCCCGCCGAAGGGGAAGCGGCCGTAGTACTCGCCGATCCGGTCGCGGTAGGCGGGCTCCTTGAAGGTCGCCTCGTCGAACTCCGGAGCGTCCTTGATCTCCTGCTTGGTGCGCGCGACGTAGATCTTCTTCTCCTGGGGGTCGATCTGCGTCACGGTGCTCGCAGGCAGGAGGACCTTCTTCCCGAAGATCCACGGCCCGGTGTCGACGACGATGTAGCTCTCCCCGACCTCGTACGTGGCCTCGTCGACGCTACCGATCTTTCCGTCGGTGGCCTCCACGTGGTAACCGGCCAGGTCGAGCGTCTTGTCGTCGCCGTACACGTCGGCACGGTAGTTCCAGAGGTCAGGCTGCATGGTGAACAACTCCCTTTGGCGTGATTCTCTGGTCACCACGCCCACTACCCGGGAGAACGGCGCTAAACGGCTCCACCGACGTTCCGGTCATCACATGTCGGTGATGTACGGACCATGTCGCCGGGTCCGGTAGTCTTGTCCAGGTCAAGCGCCGCTAGCTCAGTTGGTCAGAGCAGCTGACTCTTAATCAGCGGGTCCGGGGTTCGAGTCCCTGGCGGCGCACACCGCATCCGACCGGCGCGTCCGTGACTCCGATC
>NZ_BAAAVI010000073.1:0-42786 GCF_039534445.1 Streptosporangium fragile
CGCCGCCGCCGGGGGCGGCGGGACGGCCCTGCGGCATCATCATCGGGCTGGGACGCGGACCGCCGGGACGGGGACCGCCCGGAGCGCCGCCGCCGGGGCGCGGACCGCCCGGGGGCGGGCCGGGACGCGGACCGGCGGCACCGGCGCCGGAACGACCGGCCGGCGGACGGGGACCCGCGCTGTCACGGTTCTGGTCGCGGGGACCACGGTCCTCGCGGGGACCGGGACGCGGGCCACGGTCGCCGGGACCGCCGTCACGGCCGGGACCGCCCGGACGCGGCGGACGGGACTGGCCCATGCCGCTGGCGTTCGACGAGAACGGGTTGTTGCCGGGACGCGGGCCACGCGGGCCGGGGCGCGGACCGGGCTTGGGAGCGCCTCCACCGGGAGCGCCCGCGCCGGAACGCGGGCCCGAGGGGGCTCCGGGACCGCCGCTGGGACGGGCCTCGGGGCGCGGCGCCGGGCCGGGACGCGGGCCGGGCCTGGGGCCCGGCTTGGGACCGGGGACCGGGCGGCCGGCGTCCGTGCGGGGAGCCTCGAAGCGCGGCGGCTGCACCGGCGAGGGCTGCCGCGGCGGCTGCTGCTGGGGCTGGACCTGCTGCGGCTGGGCCGCGGCCGGCGGGGCCTGCGGCGCGGGGGCCGCGGGGCGCGCCGGAGCGGGGCCCGGACGCGGGCCGGGCCTGGGGCCCGGCTTGGGGATGGAGGCCGGCGTCGGAGCGCCGTTGCCTGCCTGGCCGTCACCCGGCCGAGGGGCCGCCTGCGGCGGCCTGGGGCCTCTGCCCCTGTCGGACGAGCCCCTGGAGGGGCCGCCCAAAGCTTCCGTGAGCCTGCGGACTACCGGTGCTTCGATAGTCGAGGACGCCGAACGCACGAACTCGCCCATCTCCTGGAGCTTGGCCATGACGACCTTGCTCTCCACACCGAACTCCTTGGCGAGCTCGTATACCCGGACCTTCGCCACTGCACTCCCTTGTCTCGGCCCGGGAGGCGGTGCCGCCGGACCGTCGTTACGTTGATGTACTCATCGCCGCATGCTCATCAGGCGCTCATAGCTATCTGACCAGCCCATCAAATCGGCGTCCTACATGACAGTCGGTAACCATTTCACCCGATCCTTTCAGCCGAGAGCTCTTCCAGATGACCCCGCACGAGCGACAGGTCGAGCGGTCCCGCGACGCGGAAAGCGCGCGGAAACGCTCGGCGACGCTCTGCGAGTTCGAGACAGCTCAGGGAAGGGTGCAGCGAAGCACCACGCCCCTGGAGCCGTCGTCGCAGGTCGGGGACGATGACGCCCTCGACCATCACCAGGCGGAGCAGCTCGGAGGAAACCGTGCGAACCCGGCACCCCACGCATGTTCTTTGTGGGGCAGCCTGGCCACCATATTCCAGCTTACCGTGTGGACGCATCTGCGGAACCGGCCGCATCCCCCTGTTGGGTGTCCGGACGGATGTCGATGCGCCAGCCGGTGAGGCGATTGGCCAGCCGGGCGTTCTGCCCCTCCTTGCCGATGGCCAGGGAGAGCTGGTAGTCCGGCACGGTCACGCGCGCGGCGCGACCCTCGTAGTCGATCACCTCTACGTGGGAAACACGCGCGGGTGACAGGGCATTCCCCACGAACTCCGCGGGGTTCTCCGACCAGTCGATGATGTCGATCTTCTCGCCGTGCAGCTCGGCCATCACGTTGCGCACCCGTGAGCCCATCGGGCCGATGCAGGCGCCCTTGGCGTTCACGCCGGGCCGGCGCGAGCGGACCGCGAGCTTGGTGCGGTGGCCGGCCTCGCGGGCGATCGCGGCGATCTCGACGGTGCCGTCGGCGATCTCCGGGACCTCCAGCGCGAACAGCTTCTTCACCAGGCCGGGGTGGGTGCGCGACAGGGTCACCGAGGGACCCTTGTGCCCCTTCTTGACCTGGACCACGTAGCAGCGGATGCGGTCGCCGTGGACGTACTCCTCGCCGGGGACCTGCTCGCTGTGGGGCAGCACGGCCTCGATCTTGCCGAGGTCGACCAGGACCACCCGGGGGTCCTTGCCCTGCTGGATGACGCCCGCCACCAGCTCACCCTCGCGGCTGGCGAACTCGCCGAAGTTGATTTCGTCCTCCGCGTCGCGGAGCTGCTGCAGGATGACCTGCTTGGCGGTGGTCGCGGCGATGCGGCTGAAGTTGCCCGGGGTGTCGTCGAACTCCCGGACCACCTGGCCGCTCTCGGGATCGACCTCGGCGGCGAAGATGGTCACGTGCCCGGAGGTGCGGTCGAGCTCGGCCCGCGCCTTGGCGGCCGCGCCCTCGCTCCGGAAGTACGCGATCAGTAGCGCGTCCTCGATCGCCTTGACGACCAGGTCGAAGGAGATGTCCTTCTCCCGTTCGAGGCTACGCAGGACGCTCATGTCGATGTCCACGAGGCTCCCCCCTTAGCCCTCGTCGCCGTCTTCGCCGTCGTCTTCGGCGTCATCGAACCGGCGGAACTCCACCTGCACCCGCCCTCGGGTCAGGTCCTGATAATCGATGCGGCGCCGCACGCCGTCGACGTCCAGCTCGACGCCGTCGTCGTCGGTGGCGACGATCCGCCCCTCCGCTGTCGTGCCGTCCCGCAGGTCGGCCTTGACCAGCCTCTTCGTGGCACGGCGCCAGTGGCGCGGCTCGGTGAGCGGCCGGTCGACCCCGGGGGAGGAGACCTCCAGCACGTATGGAGCGTTGCCCATGGCGTCGCCCGCGTCCAGCGCGGCGGAGACGGCATGGCTGACCTGGGCGACGTCGTCCAGGCTCACCCCGCCGTCACGGTCGACCACGACGCGCAGCAGGCGCCGCTTACCCGCGGGGGTGACCGTGACGTCCTCCAAGTCGAGCCCTTCGGCTCCGACGACGGGTTCCAGAAGCTTCATCAGGCGGTCGCGGGATGTGGCGCTGCCCATGCCGACCTCCTATTGTCACGATCTCAGCCGGGCGGACCTCGCCCATGCGGATAACCAGCCTATCCACACCAGGGCGTAGAAACAGCGCCACTCGGTGTGGCGACGCCGCCCGAGAAGCGTGGTGAGTGCGATTATGCCAAGCCCGTACGATGCTAGGTGCGCCAGCTGCCTGACACATAACCGGAGGTCGTCCGTGCGTTCCGTCTCCCGGCGCGCCCTGTTGCGGGGCGGCGCACTCGGGGTGGCGACCGTGACGTTGACGGGGTGCGCCGAGGAGGAACCGGTGCGCCTCGCGGCCAAGCCGCCCGACCCGGAGACCGTTCTCGTCCAGGAGCTGATCGCGGGCAAGGAGCGGACGATCGCCCTGTACGCCTCGGCGGGCGAGGACCGGCTCACGCCCTTCAAGCAGCGGCACGAGGCGCACCTGGCCGAGCTCCGCCGCCGCCTCCCGCCGGGCGCCACGGCCGCTTCCTCGTCCTCCGCTCCGGCACCGGCCTCCTCCGCGTCGCCCGCGCCCACCCCGTCGCCGTCGGAGAGCCGCAGGCCGACGGTGCGCGGCCTGATGGACCTGGAGCGCAGGGCCGCGGCGCTGCGCCCGCGCCAGCTGGCGGGGGCCTCCCCCGCGCTGGCCCAGCTGATCGCCTCCATCGGCGCCTGCGAAGCCGCGCACGCCCTGGCCCTGTCGAGGTCGCTTTGAGGGCCGTCGGCGGGCTCGACACGGCGCTGGCGGCCGAGCACGCGGCCGTCTACGCGTACGGGGTGATCGCGGCCAGGACCACGGGCAGGCTGCGCACCAGGGCGACGGCCGCGTTCAACGCCCACCGCACCCGGCGCGACCGGCTCAGGGAAATGATCATCGCCGCGGGTGGCACGCCCGCCGAGCCGACGGCGGCCTACGCGCTGCCGGTCACGCCGTCGAGCGCGGCCCAGGCGGTGGAGTTGGCCGTGCTGGTCGAGCGCGGGGTGACCGGTGCCTACCTGGAGCTGGCGGCCTCCGCGGACACCTCCGTGCGCAGGCTGGCCGCGCTGGCCATGCAGGAGTGCGCCGCCCGCTCCTACGAGCTGCGCCCGGAGATCGACGCCTTCCCCGGCATGCCCCGGGCGACGCCCGGGCCCACGCCGACACCGACGCCGACCGTCTCACAATGACCGGGAGACCGCCGCCGGCGATTTCCTGATCGTTTTTCGGCCTTTATCGGTTTTCACGGTGGATCCGTTTCCCGACGCGAGGCGAGCGTCCGGGATCGGCGCCGGCCGGCCCCGGCGGTGCCCCGCCCGATGGGGCTCTCCGTATTCGCGGACGCCGTTCAGGACCGCTTCCGGTGACGTTTACCGCGAACCTGCCGGGTAGCTGAACCTCCGCGAATACGTCCAAGGAGGAAGCGATGGGCTGGGGATATCGGAAGTCCATGAAGTTCGGTCCGTTCCGTCTCAATCTTTCGCGCGGTGGAGTGGGTCACAGCTGGGGCAACCGCGTTTTCCGGGTCACCAGGACGGCCGACGGGCGCCGCACGCTGAGCGTCAATCTGCCCGGCGGTTTCCACTGGCGCAAGACGCTCGGCGGCACCGCGCGCCGCTGACGGCGTTTCCCGGGAACCGTTCCCCGGCGGCGTTCGTTCTCATGAGACACCACGAGTTTTCGGGGAGAAGACCATGGGCTGGGGATACAGGAAGTCGATCAAAATCGGCCCCTTCCGCGTCGACCTGTCTCCGCGAGGGGTCGGCCACAGCTTCGGAAACCGCCGTTTCAACATCACCAGGACCCCCGACGGCCGCAAATACGTGACCGTCACCCTGCCCGGCGGTTTCCACGTGGGCAAGGCGATCGGCAAGCGTTCCCGGTACCACCACCACTACTGACACGCCCCGGGCGGCACGCGTACGGCGCCCCGGAACGACGCCCCAGAACGACGAGGAGCGGCCCACCCCGCGGGGGTGGGCCGCTCCCTTCCGTGACCTTCAGAGGGCCTCGCGGAGCCTTCACGGGGCCGCTGTGCGCCTTCCGCGGGCACGGCGGCGGGCGGCCCCGGCTCTCTCCCCGCCTGCGTGGCCGCGCCGCGCGGGCGGGGGATCCGGTCCGCCCCGGCAGATCGCGTCCTCGATGCGCGTCCGCCCGGGCGTCGCGGCGGGTCAGGCGTGGCAGGCCGCCGTGACGCGGTCGACGGCCTCGGCGATCGGGATCTCCTCCTTGACGCCGGTGGCCCGGTCGCGCAGCTCGGCGACGCCCTGGGTGAGGCCGCGGCCGACGATCAGGATGGTGGGCATGCCGAGCAGCTCGGCGTCCTTGAACTTCACTCCGGGCGAGACGCCGGGGCGGTCGTCGAGCAGGACGCGCAGCCCGCGTGCCCGGAGCTCCTCGGCGATCCGGGTCGCGGCCTCGATCTGGCCGTCCTTGCCGGTGCCGACGACGTGCACGTCGGCCGGGGCGATCTCACGAGGCCAGACGAGGCCCAGCTCGTCGTGCCTCTGCTCGGCCAGCACGGCCACCGCGCGGGAGACGCCGATGCCGTAGGAGCCCATGGTGATGCGGATCGGCTTGCCGTCGGGGCCGAGGGCGTCGAGCTTGGCGGCGTCGGCGTACTTGCGGCCGAGCTGGAAGATATGGCCGATCTCGATGCCGCGGTCGATGGACAGGCCGGAGCCGCAGACCGGGCAGGCATCACCGGCGCGGACCTCGGCGGCCTCGACGGTGCCGTCCGGGACGAAGTCGCGACCGGCGACGACGTCGACCGCGTGCTTGCCGGGCTCGTTTGCGCCGGTCACCCAGGCGGTGCCGGCGACCACGCGCGGGTCGACGAGGTAGCGGATGCCGAGGTCCTTGAGCACCTGGGGGCCGATGTAGCCGCGGACCAGGCCGGGGTGCCTGGCGAAGTCCTCGGCTTCGAAGATGGCGGGCTCGCCGGGGGCCAGGGACGCCTCCAGCCGCTTGAAGTCGACCTCGCGGTCTCCGGGCACGCCGACGACCAGGGTCTCGGTCTTGCCGGAGCCGGGGACGGTCACCTTGACCACGACGTTCTTGAGCGTCTGGGCCGCGGTGATGCCGAGGCCGTGGTGCTCGTTGACGTGGTTGACCAGCGTCTCGATGGTCGGGGTGTTCGGCGTGTCGAGCACCCGCATGGCGGGACGCTCACCGGTGATCGCCTCCGGGGCGGGGGTGACGACGGCCTCGGCATTGGCCGCGTACCCGCAGTTGTGGCAGGCCACGAAGGTGTCCTCGCCGGTCTCGGCGGGGGCGAGGAACTCCTCGGAGGCCGAGCCGCCCATCGCGCCGGAGGTGGCGAAGCAGATCTTGTAGGAGATGCCGAGCCGATCGAAGATCTTGATGTAGGTCTCGCGGTGCTGCTCGTAGGAGCGCTTGAGACCGTCGTCGTCGAGGTCGAAGGAGTAGGAGTCCTTCATGACGAACTCGCGGCCGCGCAGGATGCCGGCCCGGGGACGGGCCTCGTCGCGGTACTTCGTTTGGATCTGGTAGAGGGTGACCGGGTAATCCTTGTAGGAGGAGTACTCCCCCTTCACCATGTCGGTGAACATCTCCTCGTGGGTGGGGCCGAGCAGGTAGTCGGCGCCCTTGCGGTCCTTGAGGCGGAAGAGCGTGTCGCCGTACTCCGTCCAGCGGCCGGTCGCCTCGTAGTACTCGCGGGGCAGGAGCGCGGGGAAGAGCACCTCCTGCCCGCCCATGCGGTCCATCTCCTCGCGGATGACGCGCGTGACGTTCTCCAGGACGGTCTTGCCGAGCGGCAGCCAGGAGTAGATCCCGGGCGCGACGCGGCGGACGTAACCGGCGCGGACGAGCAGCTTGTGGCTCGGGACTTCCGCGTCTGCCGGGTCGTCCCTCAGCGTTCGAAGAAACAACGACGACATGCGCAGCAGCACGGCTACTCCTCGCTAGCAGGGAACGATGCTCTACAGGCTATCGACTCCCGCAAGCCATTTGGCGGCCATCGGCCGCTCACAGTCCCGCGACGAACACGAAATAGGAGGACACGACGATCAGGGCGATCAGCGCGCCGCGGACCCGGCCGAGGCCGTGGCGGAGCGTGAAGATCATGCCCAGCACGAGCACGGCAACGGCGAGGGCGCCCCACGGCCAGAATCCCGGCACGTGGCCCGGCCCTATGGGCAGCGACCTGTCGACGGCTTCGAGCGCGGCGAGCCCGCCCGCCGCGCCGGCCGCGAAGTCACCCCCCAGGTCCGCGCGCTTGGCGAGGTAGGAGAGCACCCCGATCGAGGCCAGGATGACGATCGTCAGGTTCACCTGGGCGCCGTCGGTGCCGAGAACGGGGAATTCGGTCTCCGACGCGAAGATGGTGGCGGCCATGAGCGAGATCGTCGACCCGAAGGTGGCCAGCGCGCTGGCCAGCACGGCCCAGCCGAATCCGGCCGCGGTCCGTCCCACGACGACCACGAAGACGATGTACACGTACGGGCCGTAGAGGGCGTACAGCAGCTCGGGCCCGTAGGCGAGCAGCGCGCCCACGACTCCCAGCGTCATCCCGACGAAGAGCGACAGGACCATGTGCCGCAGAATCGCGCGGTCCCGGCGATCTCCCTCCACGAAGTCAAGCGTGTAGTTCGGCTCAATCAAAGCCACTGATCCCCCGATCATCATTGCCCGTGGCCACGCGCAGTATATCTGACCTGCGATAACACATAAAATGTCGCAAATATTACTAAACAAGCGATCGCTTGTTTAGTATGCGGTCGTGAGTGTTTCCCTGAGCCTTTCCGAAGATCAGCGGGAGCTGCGCGAGACCGTCCGCGCCTTTCTCGCCCGGCATCCGGACGCCCCCTGGGGGCGCTTCGCCGGTGAGCTGGGCGTGGCCGGTCTGGCGGTGCCCGAGGAGTACGGCGGGGCGGGCTACGGCATGGCGGAGACGGCCGTCGTCTGCGAGGAGCTGGGCCGCGTCCTGTCACCCCACCCCTACCTGTCCACCGCGGTGCTGGCCGTGGAGGCGGTCAAGGCGTCCGGGGACCGGGCGGCCATGGCCCGGCTGCTGCCCGCCTTCGCCGACGGCTCGGCCACCGCGACCGTGCTCCTTCCCGGCGACGCGGAGCTGGTCCTGGCCGGCGACCGGCTGACCGGGACCGCCCGCCACGCGCTGGACGGCGAACTGGTGCTGATCTTCGTGGACGGGGCGCTGGTCGAGGCGGTCCCCTCCGCCCGCAGGCGCCTGCCGACCCTGGACCAGACCCGCCCGCTCGCCGAGCTCGTCTTCGACGGCGTCCCGGTCACCCGGCTGGGCGACGGAGCGGCCCACGCCCGGGTCCGCGACCTGGGCGTCGCGGCACTGGCCGCCGAGCAGGTGGGCGGCGCCGCCCGATGCCTGGAGGCGGCCGTCGCCTACGCGAAGGAGCGCCACCAGTTCGGCCGCCCGATCGGCTCCTTCCAGGCCGTCAAGCACAAGCTCGCCGACATCCTCCTGCTGGTCGAGTCGGCCCGCTCGGCCGCCCTGGCCGCCGCGAGGGCGCCGGAGCGGGAGCTGGCCGTCCGGGCGGCCATCGCGGGCTCCTACTGCACCGAGGCCTACCTCGCGGCGGCGGGCGAGAACATCCAGGTCCACGGCGGCACCGGAATCACCTGGGAGCATCCGGCCCACCGGTACTTCAAGCGGGCCACCGCGGACGCCCAGCTCTTCGGTCCCCCGCAGGCGCACCGCGCCCGCCTGGCCGGTGCCGCGTGCCTGTGACCCCCGCGGCACCGGACGCGCAGGGACAGTCCACACACAGATTGCACACCGGCGCGTCTCACACGCCGCGCACCGGAACACTCAACACTCGCATGCCGCGACATCTCACACGCCGCGCGCCGGGACGTTCCACGCGTCGCGGGCCGGAAACGCCCCGCACGTCATGGGCGAGCCGGGAGCCCGTGCACCGGCGAGCGAGGTCAGCCGCCGAGGAGAACCTCCCAGGGGTGGCGGGAGGTGGTCCGGCGGGTGGTGTCGAGCGCCTCGCTGAGGCGGCGCAGCCCCGGCCTGCCCCGGAAGCGCTCGCGGCACATCGGGTCGACGGATCGCAGGACGAACAGCACGCCCATGACGTCGAGGGTGGCGGTCCCGGCGGTGACGGGGCCGGTGGGGGTGACCAGGGCCCCGGGACAGGCGGGATCGGGCACGTGCGCGGTGAGGACCGCGGCGATCTCGGCCGCCTGGGGGCCGTCGCGCCACTCGATGTGCCAGCTGTGGTCGGCGCCGCGCCGCCAGGTCAGGTCGCGGCAGGACTCCATGAGCTCCGGCTCGCCCGCGAGCGCGGCCATCACCCGCCCGAACGCCTCGTAGCGGCGTCCGCAGGACGGCTGGCCGTCGTCGGGCGGACCGAGACGAGCTGCCCGGTGCGGTCCCCTCATGTCTGGGAGCGTGCCATCTTTCGGGCGCCGCGCACCCGCTTTTCGCCGCTTCTCCGCCCCTGAACTCACGAGAACCAACTGTGAGCCGCCTGGCTTGTCCCCGCAAGTCCTAGTTTCATCGCCGGCCGTCCCCGGTCGGCTTGTTGCCGTCCCACCAGGCTGGTAATCTCGCCAAGCGAGCGCTTGGTTAAATGAAGAGCCTCGGTCGGGGGCCGGACGAGAAGACAACGGAGGCGTGGATGGCGTCCCTACGGATCAGCCTGGGATACGAGCTGGAGGTCCGCGGACGGTCCCGCGAGGTCGAACAGCGGACGTTCCGCAACGTGATCGACCAGGTGGTCCTCGGCGACCGGCTGGGCTTCGACACCGCCTGGTTCGTCGAACACCACTTCACCCGGGGCTTCTCCCACTCGTCGGCCCCCGACCTGGTGCTCGCCGCCATCTCCCAGCGCACCGAGCGGATCCACCTGGGCCTGGGCGTGGTGCTGCTGCCGTTCCAGTCGCCCATCCGCACGGCGGAGCGCGTCGCCACCCTCGATGTCGTCTCCGGCGGGCGGGTGGAGTTCGGCACCGGGCGAGGCGCCTCCCCGCTGGAGTACCAGGCCTTCCAGCGGCCCTTCGAGAAATCGCGGCAGATCTGGGAGGACTCCCTGGAGGCCACCCTGGCCATCTGGAACGCCGACGGCGAGCCGGTCAGCCGCTCCAACGAGTTCTTCGAGATCCCCGACGTCGCGGTCTATCCCCGCCCGGTCCAGGTGCCGCACCCGCCCGTGTGGGTGGCCTCCACCTCGCTGGAGGGCTACCTCGCCGCCGCCAGGCACGGCCACAACCTGCTCGGCATGACGATGCTCAAGGGCATCGACGACGTCGCCGAGGACATCGCCGGATACCGGCAGTGCCTGGCCGACAACGGCTTCGACCCGGACAGCCGCCGGGTCGCGCTGATGATCCCGTGGTTCGTCGCGCCCACCCGGGAGCGGGCCTTCGAGATCGCCGCCGACCCGGTCCTGTGGTACATCCGGCGCCAGGTCAACCTGGTCACCCCGCCCGACTACTACGACGCCCGGCACGCCACCCACAGGGTCCTGGGCCAGCTCGCCGCCGGCATGCCCCCCGAGGACGCCATGGCGACCCTCCGCGAACACCACATGGTGGTGATCGACGACGTGGAGGGCTCACGCAAGGCGGTGGCCCGCCTCGCCGAGGCCGGAGCCACCGACCTGATCCTCCAGGCGCAGGTGGGCGGGCTGGCGCACGAGCACGTCTGCGACTCGATGCGGCTGTTCATGACCGAGGTGATCAAATGACGACCGGTCCGGGGCCCGCCCCCGGCCGCGCGGACGCCCCGCCCCCGGCGCCGGACCCCTCGCACGACGGCTCCGCCGCACCGGGGAGAGCGGCACCGTCGGCGTGGCTGACCCGGGACGACCTCGCGGCCGCGGGCCGCACCGCGACCGGCCTGCTGCTGGTCTCCCCCGACTGCGACAGCGTCGTCCCCGCGGGCGAGGAGGCCGGGCTGACCGCCTCCTGCGCCGCCGCGCTGCGCGCGGCCGGCGTGGACGGGCGCGACCGGGTCGTGGCGGCCCTGTCGGGCGACGGCCAGCTGGCCGGGCCCCGGTGGGCGCAGGCCGCGGCCGAGGTGGCGCAGGCCGGCGCCTCGGTCGGCCCGCGGGGCAGGCTCAGGCTGCACCACGCGCTGGAGTCGCTGGGAGCGACCACCCTGGTGATCACCCCGACCGGCGCCATGGACCTGCTGGCCCGGCTGCACCTGGAGTTCCTGCTCGACCCGCTGGACCTGGGTCTGCGGCACGTCGTCCTGACCGGTGAGATCGTCTCCCGGCGGACGATGTCGCACCTGGCCGCGGAGTTCGCGGCGAAGGTGACGGAGGTGTACTCCTCACCGCTCACCGGGGCCCCGCTGGCCTGGCGGCCCTCGGAGTCGGCGCCGCTCACCCCGCTCGCCCCCGGCGCGGTGCGGCTGGCCTCGCTGGAGAAGGACGAGCTGCTCGCCCCGCCGTACGCCGCCGGCCCGGCCGAGATCGTCGTGGCCGGCGCCGATCCGGCGTCGGTGGTGCGGACCGGGCAGGTCGTCCGTGTCTCCGGCGGGGACGCGATCCCGGCGCCCGAGCACACCGTCGGCGACCACGTGCTGGTACGCGGGGTGTGGCTCTCGCTGAACCGGATCCAGCGTGCGCTGGGCAAGATAGACGGCGTCTCCGGCTGGGAGCTGGGCGTGTCACGGCAGGGCACGCTCGACGCGGCGGTCTTGACGGTGACGTTCAACCGGGAAAGTCTCGTCAGGAACCCCATGTGGAAGACGCGCATCGAGCAGTCGCTCAAGGCGCTCACCCCGGTCGCGATCGCCGTGCAGATCTCCGAGCGGGTCTCGGAGTCCGGCGCTCCGGGCGTGGTGAACGACGCGCGCGGCCACCACCTGGGCAGGGACCGTACGACGATCGCCCGCTGACCCTCATCGGAGGCGCGACGGCATGGAAGTACCCGACTGGCAGACCATCCCCCGGATGCTCAGGGACCTGGCCGAGGAGCATCCCTCCGACACCGTCGTGGTCGACGGCCCGGTGCGGCTGACCCTCGCCGAGCTGCGCACCCGGGCCGGCGGCATCGCCAGAGGCCTGATCGCGCTGGGTGTGCGGGCGGGCGACCGGGTCGCGATCTGGGGACCGAACGACCTCCACTGGGTGGTCTGCGCGTTCGGCGTCTGGGACGCCGGGGCGGTCCTCGTGCCGCTCTCGTCCCGTTTCAAGGGGGTCGAGGCCGCCGGGGTGCTCCGCTCGACCGGGACGAATGTGCTGATCACCGGACACGGCCACGACGGGACGGTCCTGGCCGACCTGCTGGCCGAGACGGCGGGCGGGCCCGCCCGGGGGTTGCCCTTCGCGGGCCTGCCGGACCTGCGGCACTCGATCGTGCCCGAAGAGCTGGAACGCCCCGGGTCGCTGCGGCCCTCGCAGCTGCTCTCGGCCGGATCCCGGATCGGCCACGCCGAGGCCGAGGACCGCGCGCGGGCGGTACGGCCGGACGACCTGTGCGAGATCATGTCCACCTCGGGCACGACCGGGACGCCCAAGGGCGTGATGCTGGAGCACGCCCCCACCCTGCGCGGGTACCGGGACTGGGCGGAGATCGTCACCCTCGGCCCCGGCGACCGCTACCCGGTGATCGCGCCGTTCTCACACGGCTTCGGGCTCAACGCCGGCCTGCTGGCCTCGGTGATGCGCCGGGCCACGATGATGCCGATCCGGGTGTTCGGCCCGGAACTCCTGGCCGCCCTGATCCGCGACCGGCGGATCACGATTCTCGCCGGCCCTCCGACGCTGTTCCACCGGCTGCTGGAGGAGACCGACGTCGGGGACCACGCGCTGCGCGTGGCGATCTGCGGCGCGGCCTCCGTCCCCCCGGAGCTGGTCCGCAGGCTGACGGAGCAGATCGGCCTGGAACGCGTGATCAACGCGTACGGGCTGATGGAGGGCACCGTCGTCGCCATGACCAGGGCCGACGATCCGGTCGAGGTGGTCGCCTCCAGCGCCGGCCGCCCGGTGCCCGGCATGGAGGTCAGGATCGTCGGCGACGACGGTCTCGACGTCCCCGCAGGAGAGCGCGGGGAGGTCCTCGTCCGCGGGTACGGGGTCATGCGCGGCTACTGGGGCGAGCCGGACAAGACGGCCGAGGTGATCAGGGACGGCTGGCTGCACACCGGTGACGTCGGCACCCTCGACCCCCGCGGCAACCTGTCGATCGTGGACCGCAAGAAGGAGCTGTTCATCAGCGGGGGGTTCAACGTCTCCCCCGCCGAGGTGGAGGGGCTGCTGCTGCGGGAGGGATCGCTGGCCCAGGCCGCGGTGATCGGGGTGCCGGACGCGAGGCTGGGCGAGGTCGGCTGGGCGTTCGTGGTGCCGAGGCCGGGTGCCGCCGTGGACCCGGAGAAGATCATCGCTTGGGCTCGCGACAACATGTCCAACTACAAGGCGCCCCGGCGGGTGATCGTGGTGGAGGCTCTGCCCGCCAACGCCAACGGGAAGATCGACAAACGCGCCCTGCGGGCCCGGGTGGCCCACTAGGGGGACTGCCCGATGATAGGTGGTGTGAGGGCTGGCCGGGTGGAGCGCGGTGATGAAGAATCGCCTTCTCGACAGCCAGCGCCGAGGAGGCGACGTGTCACTGCGAGTCGCGGTTGTGGGATCGGGGCCTGCCGGGCTGTACACGGCCGAGGCGCTGATGAAGCAGGCCACCGGGCCCGTCACGGTGGACGTGCTGGAGCGGTTGCCGACGCCGTACGGGCTGGTGCGCTACGGCGTGGCCCCCGACCACACCTCGATCAAGTCGATCGCGGGCTACCTGCGCGGGGTGCTGGAACTGCCGGACGTGCGGTTCCTCGGCGGCGTCGAGTTCGGCAAGGACGTCGACGCCGCCGACCTGCTCGCCTGCTACGACGCCGTGGTCTACTGCACCGGCGCGATGGTGGACCGGCGGATGGGCATCCCCGGCGAGGACCTCCCGGGCAGCGTGGCCGCCACCGACTTCGTCAACTGGTACTGCGGCCACCCCGACGTGCCCGCCGACCGCTTCGTCCTCGACAGCTCCGAGGTCGCGGTGATCGGCGTGGGCAACGTGGCGGTCGACGTGGTGCGCGTCCTCGCCAAGACCGCCGAGGAGCTGCGCGCCACGGACGTGCCCGAGGAGGTGCTGAGGCGGCTGGCGGCCAGCCGGGTCAGGACCATCCACATGATCGGCCGCCGGGGCCCCGAGCACGCCAAGTTCACCCTGAAGGAGCTGCGCGAGCTGGGCGAGCTGACCAACGCGGACGTGCGCGTGCGGCGCGAGGAGTGCCGGGCGGACGTCACGGCGGCGTCCCGGCAGGTCCGGGGGAACGTGGAGGTCCTGCAGAGCTGGGCCGCGCGCGGCCTGGCGGGCCGGCCCCGGCTGGTGGACGTGCGGTTCTGGATGCGGCCGGTGGAGATCCTCGGCGAGGGGCGGGTGGAGGCCCTCAAGCTCGAACGCACCCGGCTGGTGGAGGGCCGGGTCACGGGCACCGGTGAGTTCGAGACCCTGCCGGTCGGCATGGTGCTGCGCTCGGTCGGCTACCGGAGCGTGCCCCTGCCCGGCGTGCCCTTCTCCGAGTCGACGATGACGGTGCCGAACGAGGCGGGCCGGGTCCGCGACCGCGAGTACGTCGCGGGCTGGCTGAAACGCGGCCCGACCGGCGTGATCGGCACCAACAAGTCCGACGCCGCCGAGACGGTCCGCACCCTCCTGGCCGACCTCGCCGGCCGCGAGCCGGTACGCCACGCGGACCTGGACGACCTCCTCGCCGCCCGCGGCGTCTCGCCCGTCACGTACGAGCAGTGGCTGTCCATCGAGGCGGCCGAGGCGGAGCTGGCCAAGTCCCTCGACCGCGGCGAGCGCGTGAAGCTGCTCGGCCTGGCCGCCATGCTCACCGCCTGCGGCCGGTGACCCCGCGGGCGTCCCACCGCGGGCGTCCCGCGCTCGGGCCGCCGGTCCCGGGGCCGTCCACCGGCCGCGGGCTCCCTCGTCCACCGGCCGCGGCTTCCCCGGCCGCGGGCTCCCGGCCGCCGGTCCGGGGTCCGGGTCACGCCCGCCCTACCGCGGGGCGTCCGCCATCGGTCCGGTGATCACGGCGATCACGGTGGTCCCCGGCGGGAACGTCCCGCGTCCGGCCAGGGTGAAGATCCCCCACATCATCTTCGCCACGTACACCCAGTCGAGCAGCATGCCGTGCCGGGCGGCGAAGTCGTCGATGAAGGCGTCGAGTTCGGGGCTGCGCCTGGCGTAGCCGCCGGCGTGGAAGCCGTCGTCGATCGTCCAGTTGGCCGACACCTCGCCGTAGGCGGCGGTCTGCAGCCGGGCGACGTCCCCGGCCAGGAAGCGCCCGCCGCGCAGGACCGAGAAGCCCAGCGCCCGCCGGCCGGGCCCCAGCCCGGCGGCGATGCCCGCCAGCGTGCCTCCGGTGCCGACCGGGCAGCAGACGACGTCGAACGGCACGTCGATCTCTCCGGGGAGCTCCGCGCAGCCGCGCACGGCCGGCTCGTTGCTGCCGCCCTCCGGCAGGAGGTAGAAGCGGCCGAACTCCTCCCGGAGCGCCTCGACGACGGGCGCGGTGTCCTTGACGCGGTAGGTGGTGCGGTTCATGTAGACCAGCCGCATGCCGCAGCCGGCGGCGAAGGCCAGGACGTCGTTGAGCGGCAGGTGTTCCTCACCGCGGATGACGCCGACCGTCCGGAACCCGAAGCGGGCGCCGGCCGCCGCGACGGCCCGCACGTGGTTGGAGTAGGCGCCGCCGAAGGTCAGCAGGGTCTCGTGACCCGATTCGGCGGCCAGCGCCAGGTTGTACTTCAGTTTGCGCCACTTGTTGCCCGGCAGGAGCGGATGGATGAGGTCGTCACGCTTCAGGATCACCCGTACGCCCGCGCGGGCGAGCCGGGGATCGTCGAGTTCGGCGAGAGGCGACGGCCCGGCGGCAAGCAACGGCGACGGCGACGGCTCGGCGAGAGCCGACGGCGCCGTCGGCTCCGGTTCGTATCTCCTGTGTCCCGGGGAATCCATGCTCCCAGGATGCCGACGTCCCCGGCCCGCGGGCGGACCGGGGACGGGCTACCGGCCGGACCCGGCCGCCACGTCGTCCGGTGGCCGCGCGGGCCGGGCACGGTGTCACTCTGCGGTCTGGCCGCCCTGCTGGCCGTCGGAGCCGCCGGGCGCCGGAGCCGAGGAGTCCGCCGGCGGGACCGCCTCGCCGTTGTCACCGTTCTCGCCGCCGCCACCGCCGCCGGTCGCCTTGCAGGAGATCGTGAAGTCGGCCTTCTTGGCGACGACGCGGCGCGGCTCCAGCACCTCAAGGGCCTGCCAGCCCTTCAGGGCGCCCTTGAAGGTGGCGCGGTCCTTCAGAGTCTTGGTCTTCTTGACCGAGACGACCTTGACCGGGCTCTTGGAGCCGTCGCCCCGGAGCCAGCGGTAGGCCACCTTGGTGGGCTTGTCGACCTTGATCTTCGCCGTGAAGGTCACGTTCACCGGGCACGCGCCGGCGTGCTTGGCCGGGGTCGCCTTGACCGTCACGGTCACCTTCGGCCGCGCGGCGGCCGATCCCGCGGCCGTTCCCTCGGCGGACGCCGCGGCGGGTGCCGCCTGCACCAGGAGCAGGCCGGCCAGCAGGGACCCCGCCAGCGCGGACAGTCCCTTGAATCCGTTCATGTCACCTCATTACCAATATTCACACTGAGATCGTTAATTATGGTGGCTGAAACGTGTGGTCGGGTTGAGACCGGTGAAGAGCAGCACACCGGAAACGGGCATCGTGACCGGTCCGGGCCGGACCGGTCACGATCTCCATGGGACGCCGTTCAGTTCTTCTTGGCGGGTGTCGTGCACGTCACGGAGTAGGGAGCGGACTCCGCGGTCGCCTTGTAGGGGGACAGGACCTGTGCGATCACCACTTCATCGCGCTTGCTGTAGTACGCCCTGGTCTCATGAGAGATGTCCTGAGTGCCGGGCTTGTCGAACGTCAAGGGCTTCGTCTCGTCCCAGTAGCCGCCGTTGTTCCAGCGCCACATGTAGGTGACGGTGACCGGCCACTTCGGGGCGCTGGAAACGGTGACCTTGGCGGTGTGCCGCAGCGTGAGGGGCTTGTGCACGCTGCACTCCCCCTCGTAGGACGAGGGGCTGGTCCGCACGTCGGACACCGTGACCTGCGGGCCGCACGTGACCGTGAAGTCGAGCGGGGCGGAGGTGACCTTCTTCTCCGGGGAGACCCACGCCTCGACCACGATCTTGTCGCTCTGGTTGCCGAAGGGGAAGGAGAGCTGGACGGTCTTGGTCAGACCGGGTCCGGGGATCTCCGTCGTGCCGGTGACCTCCTGCTTGGAGCCCTGGACGACGGCCCTGTAGTAAACGGTCTTCGCCGCCGCCGACACCGTGATGGTCGCGTTGACCCGGGTGGCCACCGGGCACTCCCCTCCGTCACCCGGCAGCACCTCGAGGTTGTTCACCGAGACGACTTCCCCGACCGGGTCGGGGGTCGGGCTCGGCGACGGGTCCGGGGTGCTGTTCTTGCAGGTCACCGAGTAGGGAGCGCGGTAGGAGCTGGACGGGCTCGGGCTCAGGATCTCGATGGAGCGCCAGCCGGTGTGGGTCGCGTTGACGGAGCGGCCGTCCGGGGAGACCGCGCGGCGCGTCGTGGCGCCGGCGGCGAAGTCCAGGGTCTGCACCGGGCCGGCGCCGTTGTCGCTGTCGATCCAGCGGTACTGGACCTTCGCGGGGGTGCGGGACACCTCGATCGCCCCGGTGAAGTTCACCCGGACCCCCGTCGAGGGGCACGGGCCCGTGTAGGACGCGGGTGAGGCCTCGACCGTGGCCCAGGTGTCGACACGGCCACCGTCTCCGGAGCCGCCGTTCCCGGAGCCGCCGTTCCCGGAACTGCCTTCCGGCTTCCGCCCGGAGCCGACCGGACCGCCGTCCCCGGAGCCCTGCCCGGAGTGTGCTCGGACGACGTCGATCCCGCCCTTGTCGGCCTGCGCCGTGCAGGAGATCACGAACTTCGCCTGCTTCGAGACGAGGTGGCGCGGGCTCAGCACCTCCAGGGCCTGCCAGCCCTTCGCACCGCTGTCGAAAGTGGCGCGGTCCTTGACCCACTTCGTCTGGTTCACCGTGACGGTCCGCGCAGCGGTCCTGGAACCGTCGCCGCGGAGCCAGCGATAGGTGACCGGAGTGGGCCGGCTCACCTTGATCTTCGCCAGGAAGCCGACGGTCGCCGGGCACTCACCTGTGTATTTCGCCGGGCTCGCCTTGACCGCCACGGCCACCTTGGGACGGGCGGGCGCGGAAGCCCCGGCGGAGTCGGCGGGGGCCGCCGAGGCGGGTGCCGCCTGCACGATCAGCACCGCGGCCAGCAGGGAACTCGCCAGGGCGAGGACTCCCTTGGTTCTCTTCATGTCATCCCATCAAAAACAGATATATGGCGCCGAAACTCTGAAGGATGGGGCTTGCGGCTGACTTGGGATTGGTTGAAGGCACTTGAGGATGGGATCGGTCGGAGGCGTTTGCGGAACGCTCAAGCGCCCTTGAGAGGCCCCGGCACCCGGACGTGACGCGGCTGCCCGCACGCTCCGCCCGCACGGACCGGCTCAGGCTCCGCCGAAGGCGGCCCCGCGACGACCGGTGCCGTCCGGGCGGTTAGGGTGCGATCCAACCGACATGTCCTGAGGAGCACCAGCATGCGCGTCACGCTCGCCGATCCGGCCGCCCTGGTCCCGGGGTTCGAGCAGATCCACCGCGAGCAGTCGGCGCTGTATCCGTACCGGGCGGTCGAGTGGCAACCGGTGCACACCGTCTACGTCCCCGCCGACCGGTTCGGCGCCGGGACGGTCGAGGAATGGGGGGACGCCGCGCTCGGCCTGTTCCGGCGGCACCTGCCAGAGGAGGACCTGGCCGCGGTCTTCGGCGTGGACGGGGACGTGGCGGGGGCCGTGCACGGGAGAGTGGCCGCCAAGCTCGCCCGGGAACCGGTCGAGGACCTGCGGGTGGACTTCGAGGACGGCTACGGCGTGCGCCCGGATGCCGAGGACGGACACGCCTCGGCCGCCGCGAAAGCGGTCGCGGCCATGCACGAGGCCGGGACCCTCCCCCGCCGGTGGGGCCTGCGGGTGAAGTCGTTCGCCGACGGCGACCCGGTCCGGAGCATCAGGACACTGGACGGCTTCCTGACGGAGGTGATCGAGCGGGCCGGGCTCCTGCCGGAGGGGTTCGTCGTCACCTTCCCCAAGGTGCTCATGCGGGCCTACCTGGACCAGTTCGCCGACTGCCTCGACGCGCTGGAGGCCGGTCTGGGGCTCGCCGGAGGCACGCTGCGGTTCGAGATCCAGGTGGAGGCCCCGCAGACCGTGCTGTTCCTCGAGGCGGGCCTGGTCGCCGCGCTCCGCGGCCGGCTGGCCGCGGCGCACTTCGGGGTCTTCGACTACACGGCGAGCTGCTCCCTGCCCCCGCACGAGCAGCGGCTGGACCACCCCGTCTGCGAGCACGCCCGGCACGTCATGCAGGCGGTCTTCGCCGGGACCGGAGTGGAGCTGTCGGACGGCTCACTGGCCGCCGCGCCCACCTCCGGCGACCGGCACGCGGTGCACGACCTGTGGCGGCGCCACGCGGAGCTGGTCGGTCACTCCCTGAGCCGCGGCTTCTACCAGGGCTGGGACATGCACCCCTCGCATCTGGTCAGCCGATACGCCGCGGTCTACGCCTTCCACCTGTCGCGCCGCGCGGAGTACGCCCGCCGGGTGCGCGCCTGGCAGGAGCAGCGGGACGCCGGCGGGGGCGTGATGGACGAGCCCGCGACGGTCAAGACGATGGCCGCCGCCCTGCGCCGCGCCGACCTGGCGCTCGGGGACGCCTGACCCGTACGGGAGCCGGAGGGCCCGCCGGGCGACCGCCCCCACGAGAACGCCGGGGACGGGCTCCCGAGGCGCGGGACGGGCCTCGGCGGCGGGACGGACCTTCGCGGGACGCCGGGACGGCTTCAGTCGATCAGGGCACGCCACTCGCGCACCCGGCGCGGGTCCACCGGGTCGGACCACGACGCCCGTACGGCGCTGCCGACGTGGAAGGCGCGCACGCCGTACTCCAGCAGCAGCGGGACGTGGCCCGGGCGCAGGCCGCCGCCCGCCATGATCAGCGGACCGTCACCGGCCTCGCACCGGGCCTTGAGCACCCGCAGGCCGTCCGCCACCCCGCCGGGCGCGCCGGAGGTGAGGACGGTGGCGAGGTTGGGCAGCAGGCGGATCGCGCGCCAGCCCGCCTGGACGTCGGCCGCGTGGTCGACCGCCCGGTGGAACGTCCAGGGCAGCGGTGCGACCGCGTGGATGAGCGCCTCGGTGGCGGCCAGGTCGACGGCTCCCTCGCGGTCGAGGAAGCCGAACACGAACCCGGCCGCGCCGGCCTCCGCGAGGACCTTGGCATCACGGGCCAGGGCCTCCAGGGAGGCGGGCGTGGCCAGGAACGAGGCGTCGCCGCGCAGCATCACCATCTGCGGCAACGCGCACTTGCCGGCTATCGCCGCGACCGTCTCCGCTGCCGGGGTGAGCCCGTCGGCCGCCATGTCGACGACGATCTCCAGGCGGTCGGCACCGCCGTCTTCGGCCGCGACGGCATCACGCACGTCAAGCGCGATCACCTCAAGCAAGGATCCGGTCATGAAATGAGGCTATCGGATGACTTTGTCCTGGGATCGCCGTGGTTCGGACATGCCCGGGACGAACGTCCCGCGGCGGTCCGCGAAGGGCGGTGCGACGTCGGGCACCCTGCCCCGCAGGCCCCCGGGGCGCTGGAAGAGAGCACCCGAGGCGCGGTGCGGCAGGTCGACCGTGCGGATGTGTGCGAACCGCTGGCTCCGATAGTAGTCCTGCAGCCTCGGATTGTCCTTGGAGCAGTCAAGCCGGAGCCATCTCCTGCCCTGGGCGAGGACCCGCAGGCCCGCCCAGTCCAGCAGGGCCTCCCCCAGCCCCCGACCGGCGTGGGCGCGCGCGACGGCCAGCTTGTGCACGTACAGCGCCGCACGCGGGTCGTCGCCGGGGGTCCAGAACTCGGGGTCGGCGTGACCGTCCAGGGCGATGGTGGCGGCCGGGACGCCCGCACCGTCCCCGGCGTCCAGCAGGTACAGGACGCCCTCGCCGATCAGCGGGGCGATTCGCTCGGCGGGGAAGCCTGCGGCGGGCCACTGGCGTACGCCGCGGCGGTCGAGCCAGCCGGCCACCTCGGCGAGGAGCGCGAGCACTCCGCCGAGGTCGGCGTCGGTGGCCCTGCGCAGCGTGAGCCGGGGTGTGATGGTGGGACTACCGGTGTCGGAACGCATGATTCATCCCTTCGTTGCGTCGGGTACACGAGACGGCACGGACAGTCATCGACCGATGACGTACGGTGCCCGTGCCGGACCAGGCGGATGCCCGGGGGTCTAGAGGAGAGGGGAGGGGGCGAGCGAGCGGGCGAGGGCGCGCTCAACCGCCCGGCGGGCGCGGCCCGGTGGTCGCCCGCGGTGCGGACGCGCGCAGGGCCGGCCCGTCAGGGCGGTCACGAAGATGTCAACGGCTTTCCAGCTCGTACCTGATGAGGTGCTTGTCCGCGGGCAGGACCGACACCGCGACGCGCACGGGGGCGTCGTCCTTGTCGTAGCCGACCCGGATGTAGACGATGACCGGCGTGCCGAGCTGGAGCTGGAGCCGCTCGGCCTCGGTGCTGTTGGGCATCCGCGCCCAGATGTCGTCGACCACGCGCACCTGGCGGTGGCCCAGCTCCTCCAGGACCTTGTTGGCGCCGCGCTCGATGTCGCCGGGGCGGGCGATCTCGGAGTCGCCCACCAGGGCCAGCGGGAAGTAGGAGTCGTTGGTGTTGTACGGCTGGCCGTCCACGAACCGCAGGCGGCGGCGGACCACGGCGAGCTCGTCGTCGCCCAGTTCGAGCCTGCTGGCGATCTCCTCGGCCGGTCGCACGATCGACACCTCGATCTGCTGGCTGGGCACCCGCCCCTCCTGGGAGACCGCCCAGGCGAAGGCCTCCCGGGTCTCCTCCTGGGGCTGGGGCTGCAGCTCGCGCTGGGGGTGCATGAGCAGCGGGCGTCGTTCCCGGACCACGGTGCCCCGGCGGGGGGTGCGGGTGACCAGGCCCTCGTTCACCAGCTCGCCGAGCGCGAGACGCACGGTGTTGCGGCTCACCTGGTGCGCGTGCATGAGCTCCGCCTCGGTCGGCAGCTGATCACCCGGCGCGAGCGCACCGGAGTAGATGGTCCTCCTCAGGTCGGAGGCCACCCGTTGATACAGCGTTGACCGCGCCATTTAGTCCCCTTTGTGCCAACAAAACTAGACGATCTGGTTCTAGCGGGGAACAGCCCCTTGACCCAACCTCCCAAGACCCGCATCATCCAATCGTTGGTACAAATCCATCGAAAGCTCGGGCGAGGGGGGAAGACCGGTGCTGCCGCTCCACCCGGATACGCCACAGGCGCCCTGGCACGACCCCCGCGAGGCAACGCGTCTACTGCGCTACGCGCTGCACCGCCAGGGGTTCACCCACACCTACCAGAGCAACGGAAACGGCATGTCCGTGCTTTCAGTACTGACAGATCTAACCGTTTGGTGTAGAAATGGGGTATTTGTCTGGAATGAGGATGGACATGAGTCCTCTCATCCGGCCGACGACCCGGTCGGGGCCGCCCGCCTGATCTCACGGCACCACCGGCGGCCGGCCCCCGGCGAAGACCCGGCGGAGGAAGCGGAGCCCCAGGTCCGCGCCTCCGCCGTCACAGACTCCGCGCGCGGCTAACGGCCGAGGACCCCATCCCTCGCCGGGGTCCTCCGCCGCCCGCGCCGGGGCGGAACGCGTCCTGGCGGGTCCCCCACGCCCGCCAGGGCGCGCTTTCCGTCAGGAGGGCGCCTGGCAGGACAGGGGCCCGTCAGGACGCTTCCGGCAGGCGTTCCCGCCTCTCCCCCGACCCTCGACCTTCCGGCAGGCGTTCCCGCCTCTCCCCGACCCCGGCCCACGGGTGTTCCCCGTCCCCCGCCGCGCCCTCACCCCGCGCGGTCTTCCGTGTCCCGTCCGCGCCCCGCCGGGCCTTCTCCGCCGCGCCCCCGCCCCGCGCCGTTCCCCTCCTCGCCCGCGGGAGCCCAGTCGATCAGCGAGAGCCCGTCGTCCACGACGGTGAAGTGAGCGCGGACGGGCTCGCCCGCGGCCGGTGGCCGCGCGCCGCGCCAGTTGCCGTACATGACGCACTCCGGGGCGTCCGCCAGGCGCACCATCACGACCACGTACGGCTCGGTGGCCCCGGGCAGGAAGGGCTGGTGGCTGACGATCCAGCTCTCGACGCGCCCGGCGGGCGCGACGGGCTGCCAGCGCCACCCGCGGGTCCTGCAGCGGTGGCAGTACGCGCGGGCGGGGAAGCGCAGCGTGCCGCAGGAGTCGCACCGCTGGACGGAGAACTCCCCCGCGGCGGTCCGCGCCCACCACTCCGCGGAGTCGCGGTCGGCGACCGGGCGCACGTCTCACCCCTTCCTGAGGATCAGGGCCGAGGTGGCGGGCAGGATGTAGCCGGGCTGGGCGGTGGACAGGGCCACTTCGGCACCGGCCACCTGCCTGTCACCGGCGTCGCCGCGCAGTTGGGAGACCGCCTCGGCGATGTGGTTGATGCCGTGCACGTATCCCTCGGAGAGGAACCCGCCATGCGTGTTCACCGGCAGTTCACCGCCGGGTTCGAGAGCCCCCGAGGCGGCGTACGGCCCGCCCTCTCCCTTGGCGCAGAAGCCGTAGTCCTCCAGTTGCACGATCACCGAGTAGGTGAAGCAGTCGTAGATCTCGGCCACGTCGATCTCGGCGGGGCCGACGCCCGCCTGGCGGTACAGGCGCGGGGCCAGCTCGGCCGCGCCGCTCACCGTGACGTCCGCCCGCCCGCCGGACAGGAAGGAGTCGCCGCCGCCCCAGGCCGCGGCGGAGATCAGCACCGGCGGCCTGCGCAAGTCCGCCGCCCGTTCGGCGGTGGTGACGACGAGCGCGCACGCCCCGTCGGTCTCCAGGCAGCAGTCGAGCAGCCGGAACGGCTCGGCGATCCATCGGCTCGCCAGGTAGTCGTCCAGGGTGATCGGGGTGCGCATGAGGGCGCGGGGGTTCTTGACCGCGTTGGCGCGCTGGAGCACCGCCAGCCGCCCGAAGTGCTCGAGGCGGGTGCCGTACTTCGCCATGTGGGCGCGGGCGAGCATGGCGTACTGCTGCGGGGGCGCGACGTAGCCGTACGGCGCCTGGTACTGCACCTCGGTCCCGGCGGGCAGCGCCCGGCCGGTCCCGCCCATCCGGAACTCCGAGCGCGCGTTGATCGCCCGGTAGCAGACGACCGTCTCGGCCACCCCGGCCGCGACCGCGAGCGCGGCCTGCCCGACGACCGAGTGGGAGACGCTGCCGCCGCCGAACTGGTCGAGGTACCAGGCCGGTTCGCGGATGCCCAAGGCGGGACCGAGCAGGGACGGGGGCGCGGAGTCGCCGACGCGGTGGGTGGCGATGCCGTCCACGTCGTCGGCCGTCAGGCCGGCGTCCTCCAGCGCGGCCAGGACGGCCTCGCAGGCGAGAGTGAGGGTGCTGACGCCGGAGTTCTTGGAGAACCGCGTGTATCCGACGCCGGCGACGGCCGTACGGTCCCGGAAACCGCGCACCCAACCCTCCCGAATCCAAGCAAGCGCTTGGCCAGAGGCTAGGCCGGGCGTCACCACATGTCAACGAGGCACCCGCCCGCCGTCCGGGGTCCGGCCGCCGTCGCCGCCGGGCCGCCCCGCGCCCCTCCACCCGGCCCCCGCGGGAACGCGGCGGGCCGGATGGCCGATTTTCCGGGGGTCGGCGACAATCCAAGCAAGCGCTTGGTAATATGGCGGTCAGACGGTGGAGGATGCCGTCCGCCACCGAACTCCATCGGAGGCCGTTCGGGCGCGATTGAGGAGACGGGTACGACGATGAGCAGCCACGCGACCCGGCTGTCGAACGCCGACGGTCATCCGCGCGCCGTCCTGACCCGGCGCGGCATCACCGCCAACGGAGTCGCCATGCATACTGGCCTTTCGCAGGGCCCGCCCAACGGATCCGACGGCCGCCGCCCGGCGGACGGAGCAGGCCACCGCGGCGGCGCCGCGGACAGCCGGTGGTTCCGGTCCGTCCTCGGCCACTTCCCCACCGGGGTGGTGGCCATCACCGCCATCGACCCCGCCAGCGGCGAACCGTGCGGCCTGGCGGCCAACTCCTTCACCTCGGTCTCCCTGGACCCCCCGCTGGTCGCCTTCTGCGTGGCCCACACCAGCACGAGCTGGCCGCGCCTGCGCGCCGCCCGGGTCCAGACGGTCAACGTGCTCGCCGAGCACCAGCAACCGGTCTGCGCGGCCCTCGCCGGGCGGGGCGGCGACAAGTTCGCCGGGCTCGACTGGAGCGACTCCCCGGCCGGGAACCCGGTGATCAGCGACACCCTCGCCTGGCTCGACTGCTCGATCGAGGCGGAACACCCGGCGGGCGACCATGTCATCGTCGTCGCGAAGGTCCACGAGCTGGGTGTCCAGGGCGACGGCGGACCGCTGGTGTTCTTCCGGGGTGGTTACGGCCGGTTCGTGGCATGAGCCTGCGCGAGGAGGCGCGTGCCTGGCTGGAGGAGAACCTGACGGGCGAGTTCGCGCACGCCCGCGGGCTGGGCGGGCCGGGCCGCGAGCACGAGGGCCACGACGTCCGCCTCGCCTGGGAGCGGCGGCTGGGCGAGGCGGGCTGGACCTGCCTGGGCTGGCCCGAGGAGTACGGAGGGCGGGACGCCTCGCTGGCGGACCAGGTCGCCTTCCACGAGGAGTACGCCAGGGCCGCGGCCCCGGCCAGGGTCGGGCACATCGGCGAGGGGCTGATCGGGCCGACCATCCTCGACCATGGCACCGACGAGCAGAAACGGCGCTTCCTCCCGCCCATCCAGCGGGGTGAGGAGCTGTGGTGCCAGGGCTACTCCGAACCGGACGCCGGGTCGGACCTGGCCGGCGTGCGGACGCGGGCACACCTCGACGGCGGCGACTGGGTGATCACCGGCCAGAAGGTGTGGACCTCGCTGGCCCACGTGGCCGACTGGTGCTTCGTGCTCGCCCGGACCGAGCCCGGCTCCACCCGCCACCGGGGCCTGTCCTACCTGCTGGTGCCGATGGGCCGGCCGGGGATCGAGGTCCGGCCGATCCGCCAGCTGACCGGTACGAGCGAGTTCAACGAGGTCTTCTTCGACGGCGCCCGCACGGCCGCCGCCAACATCCTGGGCGCCCCCGGCGACGGCTGGCGGATCGCGATGGCCACCCTCGGCTACGAGCGTGGCGCCTCCACCCTGGGCCAGCAGATCGGCTTCCGGCGGGAGTTCGCCGAGGTCGTGGCCACCGCGCGGCGCACCGGGGCCGCCGACGACCCGGTGCTGCGCGACCGGCTGGTCCGGTCGTGGCTGGAGCTGGAGATCATGCGGCTGAACGCGCTGCGCACGATGACCTCGCTGTCGGCCGGGGAGCCCGGACCGGAGGTCTCGATCGGCAAACTGTACTGGTCGGAGTGGCACCGGCGGCTGGGCGAGCTGGCCCAGGCCGTCCAGGGCCGGGCCGGCCTGGTCGCCGACGGGCCGCCCTACGAGCTCAACGACCTGCAGCGGCTCTACCTGTTCAGCCGGGCCGACACCATCTACGCCGGGTCCAGCGAGATCCAGCGCAACATCATCGCCGAGCGCACGCTGGGCCTGCCGAAATGACGCGGCACCCGGCACCCGGGTGAACACGGGGCCGCCTCCGCGGGACGGCGGCGGCCGGTCCCGGCTCCCTCCCGGTCCGGGGGGATCGTCCACGCCGTCGGGGACGACCCCGGACCGGGGAGACCGGCGGTCACCGGGGCCGGGGGCGGACCCGCCCGGCTCCGGGACCGGGGCGGGCGGGGCCCGCCTCTCTCAGAGGGAGCCGTTCTGCCAGGGGCCGGTGATGGCGAAGGTGATGCCGGGAGACTGGATGTTCGCGAACAGCCAGCCGCCGTCCTTGGTGTCGAACGTCGAGCCGCACCACTCCGAACCGGTGTAGTCGCCCGGCGCCACGGACTTGCCCTGCACCCCGCCCGCCGGGATGACCACGGCGTTCTCGGCGAACGGGAAGATCTCCCCGTCGGTGGTGAGCCCGTGCAGGTACTCCACTCCCGAGCCGTCCTCGCACAGCACGATGCCGCCGCGCGGGCTGACGCAGATGTTGTCGGGGTTGTTCAGCACGGACGCGTTCGGGGAGGCGAACAGCACCTTCATCGTGTTGCTCGCGAGGTCGTACTCGAACACCTGGCCCTGCCCGGTGGGACCGCCGCTGGTGCTCACGATGTAGACCTTGCCGTCGTGGTACCAGGCGCCCTCCAGGCGGCGGAAGGACGCGCCGCCCTTGGCGATGCCCTGCTGGACGACGCTGGTCTCCCCGGCGCCGGGGTCCGGGTTGTCGATCACGACCCAGCCGATCTCGGGGTAGCTCTTGCCCGTCCCGTCACCGTAGGTGCTGTAGGGCGACGAACCGATCGTCATCATCTCCAGCACGCCGCCCTGGCCGAGGTCGCCCTTGACGTTCGGCCGGAACCGGTAGAAACCGCTGGGCGTGGCGTCCTCGGTCTCGTAGACCCACCCCGTGGCCGGGTCGACGGCGACGGCCTCGTGGGAGAACCGGCCCATCGCCCGGTACGGCTTGGCGTCGCTGATCCCGTCGTGCGGCACCTCGAAGATGTAGCCGTGCCGGATGTCACCGTTGATCGTGGTGGTCTCCTCGCACGAGAGCCACGTCCCCCACGGCGTGGGCCCGCCCGCGCAGTTGCGGATGGTGCCGGACAGGCTCGCCCAGCTCTCCAGGAACTCGCCCTTCCGCGTGTCGAACACCAGGTTCGTGGTGCCGCCCCCGGCCGCCGGGTTGTAGGCGGGCTCCACGTAGGCGCCGCTGAAGCCGCCCACCTCGTGGTTGCGCACCAGGGCCGTCCAGTGGCCCTTGCCCGCGCCGCCCGCCCCGCCGGCCCGGATCCTGTTCTTCAGCCCCTCGCTCGGCACGAACGCGGCCATGCCGTCGTGCGTCGACGGCGTGGGACGGCCGTCGGACATGATGTCGCCCGTCCAGCCGTGGGTGAGGTACTCGAACCCGCGGGGCAGCTTGAGCAGCTCCAAGCCCGTGGTCTGATCCTTGACCGGGTACAGCGGTCCGTAGTCGGGGCTGAACGACCGCTTCACCATGGTCGCCGCGTCGGCGGTGCGCGCGGACAGCGCCGCGAGCGGCCCGGCCGCCACCGCGCCCAGGGTGGCGGCGGCCAGCCCGCCGCGCAGGAATCCCCGCCGGTCGATGTCAGTCATGGTCAGGCTCCTTGCTCATCACGAGGCGGCGCCGCTTGGTCAGGCGCCCCGCGATGTACCTTCTTCGTCCGCGATGTCCGTATGGCGACGGGCGAATGTCCCCTGCCTTACCGCAGCGCGGATGACCGCCGAAGAAAGGACCACCGGCGACGGGCGCGACCGGCGGGGCTTGGGGTCGTGGAGCCGGGGAGTCCGGGCCCGGGAGACCGAGGGGCCGGACCGTGATGCGCACACCCAACGTCCCGGAGCTCGCCGCCCGCCTGGACGACCGCTTCCGTCCGCTGTCACGCGGCAGCCGCACCGCCGAGGCCGCGCGCCGGACGCTGCGCGCGGTCGTGGAGTGGAGCCGGGACCTGCTGTCCGAGGCCGGGCAGGTGACGGTCAGGCGTCTGACGGTCTTCTCCGGAGCGGTGAACGACTGCCACCGATGACGGTTTCCGCGCCACAGACACCCTTCGCACCATATGCGATTTCCCCTCTTATATCGCCGGAAACCGCAAGCCTCGACAATCACCCAAAATGCAGAATAAGGGGCATTCTCCAACCAGGCGCAGGAAATCAGCCGTTCACCCTTGACGACACCTTTGACCTAAGACGTCACCGACGAGCAGCCCAGACACGCCATCCATCAGCAAGCTTCCCAAAAGCCACAAGAAGGGAGAAGTCTGCAAACATCGGAATTAGATAGGCGACTTTCCCGTTGACGTAGCACTTGTTTGCCGTCATTGAATATTCGCCCAGGTGTCCACGTTTCGCCGGGCGGGAATCTCTGATTCGCATCGCTCGCAACGCGGTGACCGGAAAGTCCAATTTCTCATCTTGGAGGGAAATCAATTGATTTCTCGTAAGAGCAGCGCGACGCCGAGCCGTGGCGCCGGTCGTCTGCTGACCTGGGCCGTCGCGGCGACGGTGGCGGCCTGCGGACCTGTGGCGCTGTCGGGTACCGCGAACGCCGCCACCACGGCGAAGGCCGCCGCCTCCGCCCAGCACGCCGAGAGCGCGGCGGTCCGGTACGACGACCCGCACGCGTGGCTCGACTCCGCGTCCGTGGTGACGTCCGTCACCCCGCTCACCGTGCTCACCTTCCACGTGACGGCCCACAACGGCGTCCCGTGGCTCAGGGACCCCCGCACCTCGACGTGGCACAACTTGAGAGGGGTGCCGGGCAGCCAGGGTGGTTACGTCACCAACATCTCCATTTCCCAGGTGTACCCCGTGCCTCCCATCGATGGCATGGCCGCTCCCGTGGCTGTGAGGATCACCGCACGGGTGAACAACGACAGGCTCTACTCCACCGTGTGCAATGTCACCAACGCGCTGTCGGGGAACCCCCTGCCGTGCACCACGTGGACGCTCATCTCTCCTCCCTGATGACCGCCCCGGCGAAGTGACGACCGGGGCGGACGCCCTCGGGTGCCGGAGCGCATCCGAAGGCCGTCCGCCCCGGTCGGCCCCGCCGGACAGCCTGCCCTCCTGCGGGCGAAAGCCCGCGCAACCGGACATCCCCGCCGCCGGACGCCCCCACGGCCCGTCAACCGGGACAGCACGTGGCGCGGACGTTCCGGCCCGTGAGCCGACGGTCGTCAGACCCGGCGAGGAAGACCACGACGTCGGCGAGCACGCCGACGCGGCCGAGCGGGCCGGGAGCGGTGACCGCCGGATCGGGCCGACGCCGGAACGGGGACGCAAAGGTCATTAGTACGTTCCAGATCTGTAATATCGTGCGTCGGGTGATGTCCCAATCTCATCCCCTAACGTGCGTGTCATGAGCATCGATGGGCGCTCGGCGCACATTCTCGACGTCCTGATCACCGAGTTCGGTGACGCCATGCGACGTGACCCCGCCGCCTTCCGGCGCAAGTTCCGGAAGATGGCGGCCTCCCCCTTCGCCTTCTACCGCGGCAGTGCCTGTCTCTTCTACGCGGACATGACCGGCGCGTTCGCCGACGACGCCTTCCTCGACGAGCAGACGCGCCGGGTGTGGATCCACGGTGACCTGCACGCCGAGAACTTCGGCACCTACATGAACGCCTCGGGTGTCCTCGTGTTCAACGTCAACGACTTCGACGAGGCGTATGTCGGCCCCTATATCTGGGACCTCAAGCGGTTCGCGGCCAGCGTCGCGCTCATCGGGTACGCCAAGGCGCTGTCGGACGAGGTCATCACCGGCCTGGTGACGGAGTTCGCCCACTCCTACCTCACCGAGCTGACCGGCATCTCCCACGGCGGGGACCACGCGATCGGCTCGCTGACCCTGGAGACCACCACCGGGGTGCTCCACCGGGTGCTGCAGCTGGCCCGGCTGAACACGCGGGTGGCCCTGCTGGACAGGGAGACCACCATCGAGAACTTCGACCGCCGGTTCGCCCTGATGGAGGGCCGCTACCCGGTCGACGAGGAGACCCGCAAGGCCGTCGAGGTCGCCTTCCAGGACTACCTGACGACCCTGCCCGCGGTCTCGACGGTCGAGCACACGATCAAGGACTTCGCGCTCCGCACCGGCGTCGGCATCGGCTCGGCCGGGCTGCCGTCGTACAACATGCTGCTGGAGGGCCACACCCAGGCCCTGGAGAACGACGTCATCCTCTACATGAAGCAGGCCCAGGTGCCCGCGGTGGCGCGGCACATCTCCGACGAGAAGGTGCACCACTACTTCAGGCACCAGGGTCACCGCACCGCGGAGTCGCAGCGGGCGCTGCAGGCGTACGCCGACCCGTGGCTCGGCTACACCACGCTCAACGGCGTGGGCCAGCTGGTCGCCGAGGTGTCCCCCTACTCGGCGGACCTCGACTGGGGCGACGTCAACGAGCCGGACGAGCTGGCCTCGGTCATCCGCGACCTGGGCCGGGCCGTGGCCCGCATGCACTCGGTGGCCGACGACGAGTCGAGCCACGATCTGGTCGACTTCTCCACCGAGGACGCGATCGTGGCCGTGATCGACGGTGACGCGGAGGGCTTCACCCGCACACTCGTCGACTTCGCCCACGCCTACGGCGCCCGGGCCAGGGCCGACCACGGGCTCTTCGTCGACCTGTTCCGCAACGGCCTGCTGCCCGGCCTCTGACGGGGACGCCCCCGCGCCGTTCTCCGCCACCCCGCTCCGTCCCGTTCTCCGCCCGGCGCCGATCAGCGGTGGTGCGGGCGGCGGAGCGGCCTCGGCGTGGTGACGCACGCCCCGGAAGGCACCCGGGAGGAGAGGACGGGCGGTGTCCCTGACCGGCGCGGCCCGTCCGCCCCCATCCCGCCGCTCCCGGCCGGGACCTGGCAGGACGGCCGGGAGCGGGAGCCGCCGGCGACCCGAGCCGAGGATGAACCGACCAGTCGGTATGGACGGGGACGGCCGAGGTACGGCATGCTGCAGAACATGACTCTGTTCTCGGTGGAAGGCAAGACCGTCGTCGTCACGGGCGGCTCCCGGGGAATCGGCCGGATGATCGCGGCCGGGTTCGTCGACGCGGGCGCCACGGTATACATCTCCTCGCGGAAGGCGGCCGAGGTCGAGAAGACCGCCGCCGAACTCGGATGCACCGCCGTACCGGCCGACCTGTCCACCGAGGACGGCGTGTCCGCCCTGTTCGAGGCGGTCTCGGCGCGGGAGACACGGCTGGACGTGCTGGTCAACAACGCCGGGGCGACCTGGGGCGCGCCGCTCGAGGAGTATCCCGAGCACGCCTTCGACAAGCTCTGGGGAATCAACGTCAAGGGCGTGTTCTACCTGACCCAGCGCTTCCTGCCACTGCTGCGCGCCGCCGCGAGCCCCGAGGCCCCGGCCAGGGTGATCAACATCGGGTCGATCGACGGCATCCGGGTGCCCTCCATGGAGAACTACGCCTACTCCGCGGCCAAGGCGGCCGTGCACATGCTCACCCGCCACCTGGCCCAGCGGCTCGCCAAGGAGTCCATCACGGTCAACGCCATCGCGCCGGGACCGTTCGAGTCGAAGATGATGGCCTTCGCGCTCGACGACCCGGCGACGCGCGCGGCGGTCGCCTCCCACGTGCCGCTGGGCAGGATCGGCAGCCCCGAGGACATGGCGGGGACCGCCATCTTCCTGTCGTCACGGGCCGGCGCCTACCTGACCGGGGCGATCATCCCGGTGGACGGCGGCATCAGCGCCCAGAGCTAGCGTCCGGAGCCGGGCGTTCGCTCCGTACGACGCGGACGGCCCGGCTCGTGGCCCGGCGGCGCGGACGGCCCGGCTCGTGGCCCGGCGGCGCGGACGGCCCGGCCGAAGGCCGAGCCGGTACCGACCGCCAGTGAGCGCGGGACGTCAGCCCGCGTCGACCGACGGTGCGCACGGGACGTCGACCCGCCGGGCCGGGCGCCGCACCGCTGCTCGGGCTCCGGTCCCGCGCTGCCGGATCGCGCTGGAGCGCACCTCGGCGAGGCGATGCACCATCCGTAACGTAAGCGTAAAATTTACACCTTGATGTCATCTGTTTCAGGTGACAGCTTTACCTCATGCTGAAGCGCTTCAAGGTCGTGGCGCCGGCCGTTCTGGCCGTCGCCGTCGCCCTTCCCGCCGGGGTCGCTCAGGCGGATCCCACCCCGGCCGCATCCCCCGCCGGCACCTGTGACGCCACCCGGACCTCTCCCGTCTACCACGGCAAGGTACCCACACCCAAGAGCGTGCTCGGCTTCGACCTCGGCGAGCGCGAGGTCACCACCGCCGAGTCCGACACCCTGCTGACCGCGATCGACCGGGCCAGCGACCGGGTCGTCTCCGGCACCCTAGCCACGAGCGGCGAGGGCCGGCCGCTGAAGTACGCGATCGTCGGCACCCCGCGCAACATCCGCAACCTGGGCGCGATCGAGGCCTCGATCAAGCTGCTGCGCAACCCCCTCACCCCCGCCCCGGCGGCCAGGGTCCTGGCCGGGAAGACCCCGGCGATCCTCTGGGTCGCCGGGAACGTCCACGGCGGCGAGGAGAGCGGCACCGACGCCGCGCTGAAGACCCTCTACGAGCTGGCCGGGCGCGACGACTGCGCGGCCGGGCGCATCCTGGACAACGCCGTCGTGGTGATCCTGCCGACGCAGAACCCCGACGGCCGCGAGGCCGACACCCGGCGCAACGCGTACGCCTTCGACATGAACCGCGACTGGTTCGCCCGCACCCAGCCGGAGACCGACGGCAAGATCGAGCTGATGCGCAAGTATCCGCCGCAGCTCTTCATCGACGCCCACGAGATGAGCGGCACCGAGTACTTCTTCCCGCCGAACGCCGACCCGATCTACCACGACATCGCCGAGCCGACGGTCGACTGGATCAACAACACCTACGGCTCAGCGATGATCGCCGAGTTCACCGGGCGCGGCATCCCGTTCTTCAACCGCGACGTCTACGACCTGTTCTACATGGGCTACGGCGACACGGTCCCCACGGCCGGGTTCAACGCGGCGGGCATGACCTTCGAGAAGGGCAACGCCTCGCCGATCGCCGACCGGACCTTCGAGCAGTGGCTCACCCAGTGGGTCTCGCTCTCGGCCGCCGCGGACCGGAAGACCGAGATCCTCACCACCTGGCACCGGATGTACGCCGACGCGCTCAAGCAGGGCATCGAAGGTCACCTGGAGCCGAACAAGGTCTACAACCCGGGCAACGAGGTCATCACCCAGGTGCCCGACCGCCGGGTGCGCCACTACTTCCTGCGGGCCGACGACCCGGCCAAGAAGGCCGAGACCGAGCTCGTCGTGCGGCGTCTGCAGCGGATGGACGTCCAGGTCTTCAAGCTGACGAGACCGCTGACGGTCCGGGACTTCAAGCCGTACGGCAGGCCCGAGGCGAAGACCACCCTGCCCAAGGGCACCTACTGGATCCCGCTGGCCCAGGGGCAGAAGCACTGGGTTCAGGCCATGCTGAACGAGGACACCTACACGCCGTTCCCCTACTTCTACGACGTCACCGCCTGGAGCCTGCCGCTGCTGGGCAACGTCTCCGGCGGCTCCTCGGGTCAGGTGCTGCTGCCCGCCGCGACCCCGGTCAGGCCGGTGGACGCCCCCTCGGCGCGGCTCTCCACCTCGCGCGCGATCGGCGTCCTGCAGCTCGCGGGCCCGGAGCAGAACGCCAACGAGTCCACCGGCTGGCTCCGCCACCGCCTGGACCGCGACTGGAAGCTGCCCTACCGGGTGCTCACGCCGGCCGACGTCGCCGCGGGCAGGCTGGACGGGCTGGACGTGCTGCTGGTTCCGGACGGCCCCGCCGGCGCGGCGAACACCACCCTCGGCGAGGCGGGCCGCGCCGCGCTGCGCGGCTGGGTCGGCGGCGGGGGGCGCTACGTCGGCTGGGCGGGCGGCGCCCAGCTGGCCGCGCTGGCCGGGGTCTCCGGTGTGACGCTGACCGAACCGGCCTCGGACGTGCCCGGCTCGCTGTTGCGGACGACCGTGGCCGAGGGACCGCTGAGCGAGGGCGTCGGGCCGGACGTGATGCAGTTCTACGCCTACGACCTGGTGATGCGGGCCGCGGACCCGTCGCACGTGGTGGCCGCCTACCCGGCGGCGGACTCCCCCGACTGGTTCCTGTCCGGCTTCGCGCTGGGCGCCGAGGAACTCGGCGGGACGGCCGCGGTGGTGGACGAGCCGGTGGGCGGCGGCCACGCGGTGCTGTTCGCCGCCGAGCCGAACTTCCGGGCCTTCACCGACGGCACCGCGAAGATCGTCGCCAATGCGATCACCGCCGACCTGCCCACCGCGCGTGCGCGGGCGGCGGTCACCCCGGTCCCGGACGCGTCCCGGGCGGCGGCGGCCATCCCGGACCGGGAGCCGCCGATCCGCGTCACGGTCGCGGCCGCCGACCGCGACGGGGTCGCCGCGGTGCTGAACGGCTTCGGCGCCGCCTGGACCGAGCAGGGCGCCGCCGGTGGCGCGGTCAGGTTCGTCGTGGCCAACCCCGGCGGCCTCGACCCACACGAGCACCCCTGGGCCGCGAAGCTCCCGGGCGCGCTCCGTGCCGCCGGGATCTCACCGCTCGCGGTGGTCCTGCCGCACTGAGTCCGCGCGGTGCGCGTCCCCGCTCGCGGGACGCGCACCGCCCCGGGCGGGGTGCCCGGTCGCGCTCCCGGAGCCGCGGCCGGGGCGACGGTCAGACCGCCTCGGCCAGCGCGCGGGCCAGGTTGGCCGCCGCGCCGGGCGCGTAGCGCAGGAACAGGTAGGGCTCGGTCAGTTCCAGCTCGATGAGGACCGGGCTGCCGTCGGGCAGGCGGACGAGGTCGACGCGGGCGTAGAGCGTGCCGGGGAACTCCGCGAGCACCCGCTCGGCCAGGGCGATCTGGTCGGCGTCCGGGGTGCGGAGCGTGGCCAGGCCGTTCTCCGCGTCCGGCGCGACGGCCGTGCCGGCCAGCATCGGGTTGCGCCGCACGGCGTGGCTGAACCGGCCGCCGAAGTAGAGCAGGGAGGTCTCCCCCTCGGCCTCCACCATGTCCAGGTACGGCTGGATCATCGCGGTGCGCCCCTCGGCGACCAGCCGCGACGCGTGCGTCAGGGCCTTGTCCCGGTCGGCGGTCCTGATCGTGTCGCGGGCCCCCGCCGACACCGAGGGCTTGACCACGTACTCGTCGAGGGACGGGAAGTCCACCGCCTCCCCGGGGGCGACCCAGAAGGTGGGGATGGACGGCGCCCGCAGGTCCCGCAGGTAGGTCTTGTCGGTGTTGCGCTCCAGCACGGCGGCCGGGTTGAGCAGCCGGGTGACGGACTCCACCCGGCGCGCCCAGGACAGGAACTCCGCCCGTCGCGTCACGTAGTCCCAGGGCGTGCGGACCACGACGGCGTCGAAGGCCGCCCAGTCGGCCTCCGGGTCGTCCCAGCGCACGATGTGCCCGGTGATCCCGGCCTCGGCCCAGGCCGCGACGGCGATCTCCTTCTCGTCGTCGAAACCCTCCGGGTCGGCAGACGTCACATACGCCGCGGAGATCGCCATGAAGCCCCCATGTAAGCACCGAAAATCTATTGAGCACCTTACCCAAGGGTGCCCACGGGTCCGGCCCCCGCTCCGGATCCCGGCCGGGAGCGCGTCAGGCGCCGTAGACCGGTTCGGGGTCGGCGGCCCGGGCGAGGAGTCCGGTCACGGCGTCGCCGACCTCGGCGGGGTCCCAGCGGGTCCCCCGATCGGCACGCGGGCCGTGGCGCCAGCCGTCGGCGAGCGAGATGGCGCCGCCCTCGACCTCGAACACCCGCCCGGTGACGTGCCGGGACCCGGCCGAGCCCAGCCAGACCACCAGGGGCGCCACATTGGCCGGGTCCATCGCGTCGAAGCCCTCCTCGGGCCGGGCCATCGTGGCGGCGAAGACCTCCTCGGTCATCCGGGTGCGGGCGGCCGGGGCGACGGCGTTGGCGGTGACTCCGTAGCGGCCGAGTTCGGCGGCGGCCACCTGGGTGAGCGCCGCGATGCCCGCCTTGGCCGCCGAGTAGTTGGCCTGGCCGACGCTGCCGAGCAGTCCGGCCCCCGAGGAGGTGTTGATCACTCGGGCGTCCACGGCGTCGCCCGCCTTCGACCGCTCCCGCCAGTGCGCCGCGGCGTGCCGCAGCGGCAGGAAGTGGCCCTTGAGGTGGACCCGGATCACGTCGTCCCACTCCTGCTCGGTCATCGAGACCAGCATCCGGTCGCGGACGAACCCGGCGTTGTTGACCAGCACGTCCAGCCGCCCGAAGGCGCTCAACGCCATCTTGACCAGCCGTGCGGCGCCACCCCAGTCGGAGACGTCGTCGCTGTTGGCCACCGCCCGGCCGCCCAGGTCGTGGATCTCCTCGACCACTTCCAGGGCCGGGGCGCTGGACCTGCCGGCTCCCTCGCGGCCGGTGCCGAGGTCGTTGACCACGACCTTCGCCCCCTGCCTGGCGAACTCCAGGGCGTGCTCCCTGCCGATGCCCCTGCCGGCACCGGTCACGATCACCACGCGCCCGTCACAGATCCCGTCCATGCCAAGGTCCTTTCGCCGCGATCACCCAGAGTTTTCCGGGTGTTCAGCCGCGTGTCCAGAGCGGCGGGAACCGCTCCGCGCGGCGGCGGAGCGGTTCCCGAGCGGTCTTCGAGCGGTTCCGGAGGGGGCCGGGCCGTGACGAGCGGCTCCCGGTGGCCGCCGCGCACGAGCCGCGGCAAGCCGCTCCGGCGGTGACCGCGGCGCAGCCTCAGGCGGCCGGACCCGCGTCGCCGGCGAGCAACTCGGCGGCGGCCTGCCCGCAGACGCGGGCCGAGCCGTGGGTGGCGATGTGCACGGCGCCGAAGTCGGAGCGGCCGGGCAGTCCCATCTCGACCACCACCGTGTCGCCTCGGGCGGCCAGAAGGTGCGTGAGCGCGTCGATCTGCCAGGCGTGGCGGTGGGCGTCGCGGACGACGACGACCAGGGGACGTCCGGACGCGGCGGCAAGGGCGGCCTCCACGGCGACCCCGGTCGCGGCCGAGGCGTCCAGCCGGGTGACCGTGGTACCGGGCAGGAGCTTGCCGAGCGGCTCGCCGACACCCCAGGGGGTGTCCTTCTCGATGGCGAGGCTCATCTGGGGGGCGAACTCGACGACATGGGGCGGGGCGGGCAGCGGGAACGCCGCGACGGCGGAACGGCGGGTGACCCGCAGGGCCCGCCGGGCGGCGGTCAGGCCGATCGACGGCTCGCGGAGGCCGTCCGGGGCGGCCGGGGCGGGTCCGGCGACCGGCCGGCGGACGGAGGCACTCCAGAGCGCGAGATCACAGACCCGGCGGGCGGCGTCGGCCAGCCGCTCCTCCGGGAGCCGGCCCTCGACGACGGCGTCCACGATGGCGTCGCGGACGGCGGTCGCGGTCTCCTCGTCGGCGTGCTCGCCGCCCACGCAGATCGCGTCGGCGCCCGCGGCGATGGCCAGCGCCGAGGCGCCACCGATCCCGTACGGGCCGGAGACGGCCGCCATCTCGATGCCGTCGGTGATGATGACGCCGTCGAATCCCAGCTCGACCCGGAGAAGGTCGTGCAGGACCCGGCCGCTGAGCGTGGCGGGCATCGCCGGGTCGAGGGCTGGGACGAGCAGGTGGCCGGTCATGACCAAACGCACCCCTTCGGCGACGGCCGCGCGGAAGGGCCGCAGGGCCGTGTCGCGGAGTTCCTCGTCGGTCGCGGCCACCAGCGGGACGCCGTGGTGGGAGTCGACCGAGGTGTCGCCGTGACCGGGGAAGTGCTTGGCGCAGGCGGCCACGCCCGCGGACTGCATGCCGCGGATCCAGGCGGCGGCGTGCCGGGCGACGAGGTCGGGGTCGGCGCCGAAGGCGCGCAGCCCGATGACCGGGTTGTCGGGGTTGGAGTTGACGTCGGCGGAGGGGGCGAAGGTGACGGTGACGCCCGCCCTGATCAGGTCGCGGCCGAGGTCGGCGGCGATCTCCTCGGTGAGCCCCACGTCGTCGACCACGCCGAGGGCGTAACTACCCGGCCGGGTGCTGCCGGCTGCGGCCTCCAGGCGGGTGACCTCGCCCGACTCCTCGTCGATGCCGACGAGCACCTGCGGGTTCTCCGCCCGGAGCGCGGCGGTCAGCTCGGCGACCTGGGCGGGGGTGGCGATGTTCCTGGAGAACAGCACCACCCCGGTCAATCCCTCGCCGAGCCTCCGCCGGACCCAGTCGGGCGGGGTCGTGCCCACGAAACCTGGGAAGACAACAGCGTCCGCCAGACGGAGCAGCTCTGGGCCGCGCTTCATTCACCCCTCCTCGCCTGACGGCCGGTCGGCATCCGATGCCGAAGACGCGCAGACACCACGTTGTCCGGTACCTCCGGGAACCGCTCCCCAGAAGGCATGTCGCAAATCTAATAGGAAAGTTTCCTATTTTCTAGGGGGCTGACCATGGGCCTTCGACAGTCGGTCCACAGTTCTGCGCGACCGGTGGGACGAGAGAGCCAGGGGGCGCCCGGGACGGGACCGCGGCCGCCGTACACACCGGAGCCGCCGGCACACCGGAGCCCCGGATTCATCGGCGAAGGGTTCCGGCCGAGCGGTCCGGGAAACCGTGAATCGGGACCGGGACCGGGACCGGACGCGGGCACGAACACGGGCGCGGGCACGGCCACGGACGCGGGAACCGGCGATGGGAGGCGGAGCCGGAAAACCGGCGATGGGAGGCGGCCCGGATGATCACTCCGTCGCGCGCCCGCCGCCGGACGCGACCCCGGACACGGGAGGGAAGCCGGGTCCGCCGCAGGGAGATCGCGTCGTACCGCATGCCGCCAGGGCGGGCACCCGGGAGGTCACCATATGTAGCAAGCGCTTGATTACATCCGAGATGCGGGGTGAGCTGGAGTGTTCGGGTGAACAAGCGATTGCGCAAGGGCCCATAATGGAAGGCGTGAACATGCGAAAGAACTCCGGCGCGGCCACGACCCCGGTCAAGCGCCAGGGCACGACGAAGCGCACCGCCGCATCAGGCTCCGCGTCGGAGCGCCGCGACCACCTCGTCAAGCTCGCCGCCGAGCTCTTCGCCCGCAAGGGCTTCCAGGCGACCACCGTCCGCGAGATCGCGGAGGAGGCCGGCATCCTCTCCGGAAGTCTGTACCACCACTTCGACTCCAAGGAGACGATCGTCGACGAGGTGCTGACCACCTTCCTCGACGACCTCGTCGGCCGCTACCGCGCCGCCCTGGAGCGAGACGGCGACCCGCGCACGATCCTCTCAGAGATGGTGCGCATCGGCTTCAGCACCCTGGAGCCGCACCGCGCCGCGATCACCGTCATGCAGAACGACTGGAACTACCTGCGCTCCCTCCCCGGCGACCGTTTCGACTACCTGGTCAAGGCGGAGGACGAGGTCGAGCGCATGTGGGTCGAGCAGATCAAGCGTGGCCAGGCCATTGGCCAGTTCCGCGCCGACGTCGATCCCAAGCTCACCTACCGCATGATCCGCGACACCATCTGGGTGGCCGTGCGCTGGTTCCGCCCCGGGGGCCGCCTCAACACCGGTGGCCTGGCCGAGCACTACATCACGGTCCTGTTCGACGGCCTGGCCACCGGCGAGCGGAGCAGCCAGAACGCATGACGCCCGTGAGCGAACCCGGCGCGGCGAGCGGAGCGGCCGGCGAGGGACGAGCCGTCCGCGAGGCGGACGAGAGCTGGCAGACCGGCGTGGAGACACTGCGGAAGGCCGTCCGCACGGCGCTCACCGACGCGGCCGACCCCGCCAAGGCGCCGATGATGCAGGCCTACATGAAGTCGGCCATGCCGTTCCTCGGCGTGCAGGCGGCGCCCCGCCGCGCCGCGCTGAGGCCGGTCTTCACCGAGTATCCCGTCGGCGACGCCTCCGCGTGGCGCGAGGCGGTGCTGGCCCTGTGGCGCGAGGCCGAGTACCGCGAGGAGCGCTACGCGGCGGTCGAGCTGACCGGCTTCCGCCGCTACCGCGGCTTCCAGACGACCGAGGCGCTGCCGATGTACGAGGAGATGATCGTCACCGGTGCCTGGTGGGACTACGTCGACGAGCTCGCCGTCCACCGCGTCGGCGGCCTGCTCGCGGCCTTCCCCGACACCATGCGCCCCCTGATGCTGCGCTGGGCCCACGACGACGACCTCTGGAAGCGCCGTACGGCCATCCTCTGCCAGAACCGGTTCGGGGCCGCCACCGACACCGGCCTGCTCTACGCCTGCATCGCGCCGAGCCTGTCCGACACCGACTTCTTCGCCCGCAAGGCGATCGGCTGGGCCCTGCGCGAGTACGCCAAGACCAACCCCGACGAGGTCGTCCGCTACGTCGACCACACCGGTATCACCGGCCTGAGCCGCCGCGAGGCGCTGAAGAACCTCCCGGCGGGCGGGCTCCGGCCCGCGCGCCCGAGGTCCGCGGGGCCGATCGCCTGACCCCGGCCCCGGCGAACACCACCCGGTGGAACCCGCCCCGGTGAGCCGGTCCGGAGATTCCGCGCCGTCAACCGCGGAATCCCCGAGGCGTCGACCGGCTGCCCGGTCCCGGATGCGCCCCATGCGGGTGGCGGGAACCGGGATCTGGCTCGCCGGGGACACCACCCGGTGGGGCTCCCCGGATGCCGTCGGTGCCGCCCCGCCGGTGGAGACGCCGGAGACGAGGGCCCGCCGGGCCGCGCCAACCTTCGCCGCCGTCCCGGCGTCCTACCCTCCGGAGGTTCCGGAAGCGTCGTGCACGGAGGGGGAACCACTCATGATCCGACGCCTGCCCGATGTGCAGCATCCTGCTCCGCCCGCACCCGGCCAGGACGAACTGGCGGCCCGGCGTGCCCGCCGCGTCGCCGCCGAGAGACTGCGCAGCGATCCGCGGATCCGGCGGCTGGAACAGGAGCACGGCGTCCGCTTCACCACCGAGGAGCTGTGGGCCGCCGAGCAGCACGCCCAGCAGGCGTCGCGGCACCGGCACGCGGACGCGGAGACGTGCCGGCTCCAGCTGCTCGTCTGGTGCCGCCTGGGCCCCCGGGGCCTGCAGGGCTTCGCGGAGGAGCTCGACGCGATGGAGGCCGCGCTCGCCGGGACGCGGGACCAGGACTGGGAGGAGCCCTCCTGACCCGCCGGCCGCCCGGTGACCCGGCGCCCGCTGCTCAGCCGTGGACCAGCAGGGCGGCGCTGCCGTAGCTGCCGCCGAAGCCGGTCACCAGCGCCGTCTCCCGGCCCGCCCGGAGCTCGCGGACGGCCTGCGCCACGTTGTTCAGGCCGTGCACGTAGCCCTCGGAGAGCAGCCCGCCATGCGGGTTGACCGAGGTGTGGCGGCGGGCGAGCAGGAACTCGCCGAGTCCGGCCCGCACGGCCAGGCCGAAGTCCTCCAGCTGGCGGGGGACCAGCCAGGAGTAGGCGTCGTAGAGCATGGCCACGTCCACGTCCGACGGGCGCATGCCGGAGGCGTCCCACAGGGGGGCCGCGACGTGGGCGGAGAAGATCTCGGTGACGTCGGGCGAGCGGTCCATCGAGGAGCAGCCGGCCCCGCCTCCCCTGACCACCGCGCGGACTCGCGGGGCGCCGGGCGCGAGCCGCGCGTCGCGGATCACGAGCGCGCAGGCGCCGTCGGTTTCCTGGCAGCAGTCGACGGTGCGCAGCGGTGAGCAGACGTACGGCCTGCTCAGGTAGTCCCGCAGGGAGAGCGGATCACGCCGCAGCGCGCGGGGGTTGCCCGCCGCGTTCTCCCGCGACTGGGCGACGACCGCGTGCAGGTGCTCCTCGCCGAGCCCGGTCTCGTGCAGGTAGCGCCGGGCCGCCAGGGCGAACATCGGGATGGGGCCGGCCATGCCGTACGGGACGGTGAAGCGCTCCTGGGGGCCGGTGGAGACGGTGTTCATCCGCTTGCCCGAGCGGCCGTTGAGCGCCCGGTAGACCAGCACGGTGCGGGCGACCCCGCAGGCGACGAGCATGGCCGCGTCGCCGAGGATCGACGCCGCCTGGGTGCCGCCGCCGGTGATGTCGTTGTGCCAGCCGAGCCGTTCGACTCCCAGCGCGCGGGCGACCTGGACCACGGGCGCGGAGTCGTTCATGTGGTAGCTGAGGACCGCGTCGACCTCCCCGGCCTCCAGGTGGGCGTCCGCCAGCGCGGCCCGTGACGCCTCGACGGCGAGCTCCAGCTCGGTCCTGCCCGACCGCCGGGTCAGGGCCGTCATGCCGATGCCCGCGACGGCCGCCCTGTCTCGCATGTGACTCCCGCCGGGCCGGGTCGCCCGCCGGGACGGGGCGCGATCCGTCCCGGCG
>NZ_BAAAVI010000074.1:0-42572 GCF_039534445.1 Streptosporangium fragile
GTGCGTACCGGTGTGCAGGTCGCCTCGCGGCGAAAGGCGCAACGCGGCTCCAGCCAAACGGGCGTCCGTGAGGGCGAAAGGTGAGGCCCGGGACACTGGGCACACCGGCCACGCGATACACAATCACCGCCCGGCGCCGATTGTTCCCACTCCCCCGCGGCGAACACGGCGGAATGAGAGGCCATCTGTCGCGGCGACGTTCAGCGCGCTTGCTGTGAGCGACCTCGCGTCCGTGTTCCACCCGCGCCCACTCACGGGCTTTGCGATCAGCTGTCGCCTCCTGCTTGCGGCTTTCCAGCTCCAGGCGCATCGCCTCTTGAGACGTCGTGCTGCGCCGGGCGACCCGGCTCGCCGCGTGGGCGGCGCGTTTGGGGTTGGCCCGCAATTCCCGGCGTGCGCCGACGGACACTGCCGGGGCCGCTGTGGCGCGCTCCAGCAGGGCGACGCCGTACCTCATCAGAAATTCGTACAGTTCCGAGTCCGTGGGCTCGGCGCCCAGGCGGATACAGGACCGCCGGCCGACAGACCGGCGGGTGCCCGGGCTACCAACCGGGACTGCAATTTCGTGAGTGTCGACACGATATATCAAGATCCTGCGCCGCCGAGAGCGGCGGGACCGCGGCTTGATGAACGCTCGGTCGCCGGCAGCCGTCGGTCGTGGTGTCCCGCCCCGGCGGCTCCGCGTTTGCCTTGACTCCGATGACAGGGTTCTAGCGTGATCGCGGACATCGCCCCCGAGGATGACGATGAAAAAGGAATATCCGATTGGCCGCGATGGGTAAAGTCGCCCGTCATGCCCAGTGGGGTCGAACGATGGGAGCCTGTGATGGCCGCTCTTGACGCGTGGATTGAGGGCGGGAGCCGCCTTACGGTGCGAGGCCGTACGCTCTTCGTCCGCCAGGACGGCCCAGCGGAGGGACCGCCGGTCACGCTCGTCCACGGCTTCCCCACCTCCTCGCACGACTGGGCGGGAGTCGTGCCGCTCCTCGCCGAGGCCGGCCTGCGGGTGACGACGTTCGATCTGCTCGGCTTCGGGCACAGCGACAAGCCCCGCGGCCACGCGTTCTCGATCGAGGAGCAGGCCGACCTCGCCCAAGGGGTCTGGGAGCGTCTCGGCATCGCCGAGACGGCCCTGGTCGCGCATGACTACGGGGTCAGCGTCGCCCAGGAGCTGTTGGCTCGCGACCAGGCCCGCATCGCGCGTATGGCCTGGATGAACGGCGGTCTCTATCCGGACCTGCACCGGCCGCTCCTCATCCAGAAGCTGCTGCACGGCAGGCTCGGCCCGCTCCTGGCCCGCGTGACGACCCAGGCACGCCTGACCTCCTCGATGCGCAAGATCCTGGGGCGCCCGGTCCCCGACGCCGTCCTCGCCGACATGTGGGCGTCCGTCGCCCACGACAACGGCCAACTGCTGGCTCCACGGCTGCTGAAGTACATCGACGACCGGCGGCGTAACGCCTCCCGCTGGACCGCGTCCCTGGAGGGTTACCCCGGCCCGACCCTCTTCGTTTGGGGACCCGCCGACCCGATCAGCGGCGCCCACGTCCTGGAACGCATCCGCGAGCGCCTGCCCGAGGCCGCGATCGAGGAACTCCCCGGGGTGGGCCACTATCCCCAGGTGGAGGCCCCGGCCGAGACGGGCCGCGCCCTGGCTGGCTTCCTGCGCTAGCCAGGCAGCGCCGACCTGCTCTTGATGGCTTCACGCTGGCGGTGCAGGCTCCGCAGGTGTGGGCGGCGGCGCTGATGCTGCCCTCGCCCGGGTGGCCCTGATGCATCAGCCGTGGCCGGGCACGCGTGCCCGCGGGAGAAGACCGTCCTTCCGCCGAGCGCCCCATGGGCAACGATGAGAGCAGACATGGACCGTCCTTCGCAGGCGCGCAACTCCGTGAGAGCAAATGGTGTCGCTGCGGCCATGCCGTCGAGTTGCTGAAACAGTCCGGCGTGTTCCCTTCGCACTCGCCGTCGCCCCATGGCACGCTGACCGCGAAGAAGAACCGATGAACCTGGAAGATCTTCTCATCGGGTACGACCACCGGGTGCTTCACGGCGATCCGGCGGCGGCCGATATCAGCGTGGGCATCGCCTACGACTCACGGCGGGGAGCCCGGTCCCTGCCCCGCGTCACCGGGAGCGAGCAGCCGGCAGGAGGTGGTCACCACGGCGAGCACACCGCGCAGGTCGGGGGCGGTGAGCGCGGCGTGGCGGGTCAGACGTCTCACGTCCCGGAGGGAGCCGAGGCGGCCTGACTCCAGTTCCATATCCCCACTCGCACCCGCACGCCCGGGGAGGCGTGCAGGATCGGGTCATGGTCCGGAGCCGTGAGCCCTCCCGCCTGGACAAGCCCCTGATCGAGGTAGGCCAGCCGGGCGTGGTGCAGCGGCCACGGCCGATGCTCGACCCCGGCCCGGGCCAGCCGGCCCCCGATGACGGTGAACAGGAGATACCGCTCGGTGAGGAAATCCGTCAGCTCGTCCCGCTCGGAGTCGGCCAGCGGCGCGCCCACTTCCACGTCGGCGTCGCACCGGACGCCGGCGGGGCCGGGCCAGCGGCGCCGGCAGCGGTAGACGCGCCGTTCGCCCTCGACGCGCACGGTCATGTCGGACCAGTGGTAGGGCAGCCGGTAGCCGGCCCGGCCGCCGAGTGCGGCGGGAAGGCGCCCGGCGTCCAGCGACAGGAACCAGAGGCCGCTGCGCCCCCGCGTGTCCCGCACGTACGTGCGCACGTTCGTCTCGGGAAACCGTGACACCCACGGCAGCACCGGCACTCCCGGCACCCGCACGTCCTCCATGAGGAAAGGCGTGAGACCGACCCAGGCGGAGCCGTCGAACTCCTCCACCGTGAGGCCGTCGGGAAGCAACGACTGGACCAGGGTGGCGGGATACCGCCAGTGTATGAAGGTCATATGAGACCACCGGTGGTACATCACCGGCCGGGTGATCCGCGCGGGCTGTGTTGTTCGCATGCCTTGCCCCTACCCGGCTGAGCATGATCAGTACGGCGCCCGGCACGCCAACGATCGGGAACCCTTCTCATCCTTGAGCGAGCCGGCGGCTTCAAAGGACGGCGATGGACGTGACCACGGCGGCTCCCGACGATGCACGATCCCGGCGAATATGCATCCATCTGGAGATTCTTCACCTCAAACCCATGACCCCGCGACACCCCACCGGCGACAGGCACGTGACATGCAGTTTCAGCACAAAAACTGCCCAAAACCACTCAAACTCACACTTAACTACCCTCTATCTTGATTTGACCGGAAGCGGACAACCCATCCCGTCGAGTTTGAATAAATAAATCCGGACATAGTGGAATTAATATCCACAGCCGGAGGAATCAAGCTCGCCGCCAAGTCCGCAATTTAGCAACAACGCCCACAAGTCAGACTTCATCACAGATATGACACTTAATTGCGGCACTACTTTTTCCCAGAAATGTCAAGGCATTGATTTGCCCATAGCTTAATGAGATACCAGTTTCCTCAGCTCATCACGGGCAAGGAGGAAACCCTGTGAAAATTCCCCCGACCACCAGAAAAGCAAGCCGACTCACCCGCCGACTCGCGGTCACTCTCGGATTCACCCTGGTCGCCGCGACGGTCGGCGGCGCGCAGGTCGCCACCGCCCAGGACCCGGACAAGGACACCCGCACCCAGGCCATCAAGCAGGACGGTCCGGTGCCGGGGGGCCTCGCTTCGTGGGAGGAACTCCTGCGCACCCAGGAGCGGCTGGTCAGCGCCGCCGACCGCATCTCCGCAGCCGCCCAGGAGCAGGGCGTCAACGGCTACGCCGGCATCATCGTCGCGCCGGAGAACCGGGAACTGCGCCTGCACTGGAAAGGCAATCCCCCCAGGTCGATCGATAACCTCGTCGGTGAGCTCCGCCGCGATGTGTCCGTCAACGTCCTGCCGGCCCGGCACTCCGCGCGTGAGCTGGCGGGCGAGGCCGCCCGGATCTCGCGGAGGGCCGGCGGCGCGGTCACCTCGATCGCGGCCCGGCCCGACGGCTCCGGCCTGACCGTGACCGGCGCGAACGCCCGCACGACCCGCTCCGCGGTCGGCGACACGACGGTCCCGGTCAACGTGGAGGTCGGCGTCAAGCCGGAGCTGATGACCCGCTGGAACGACTCCCCGCCGTGGTGGGGCGGGGCGGCCTGGCGCAACCCCAGCGGCGGCGGCTGCTCCACCGGCTTCGCCGTCTGGCACGGAGGGGTGACCAAGATGCTCTCCGCCGGTCACTGCGCCGCGCTGGGCAACACGGCCACCGACCCGACCGGCGAGGTCATGGGGAACGTCTCCCAGGACGACGACGGCCGGGACGTGCTGCTGATCAACGCTCGATCGGCGGGCCGGGTCTTCAACAACGTCATCGGCAACACCAGCATCGAGTTCAGCAACCCGGTGATCGGCACCAGCGGCAGCTACGTCGGCATGTGGGTGTGCACCTCCGGCGCCTACTCGGGTACCAACTGCAACATCCAGGTCAAGCAGACCGGCGTGAGCATCTGGGTCGGATACTGGATCACCGGCACCGTCCGGGCGGAGCAGGTCTCGCAGACCAACGCCGTCGGGAAGGGTGACAGCGGCGGCTCGGTCGAGGTCGTCAACTCCGCCAACACCAGCCAGGTGTACGCGGCGGGTGTCAACACCGCCATCGACACGAGCACCGCGGTGCCGTGCACCGGCTACGTCACCGCCAACCGGGTCTGCGCGTGGCGGATGTACTACGCCCCGTGGAGCAACGCGGTGGCGGCGTTCCCCGGAATATCGATCGTCCTGGGCTGAACGCCCGGACCCGGCTGAAACCCCCGGTGGGGCCGGCGCGTACGCGCCGGCCCCACCGATCCTGATGTGACCGGCACCCGGGCTGAACGGCTCACGGGCCGAATCCGTCTCAGGTGTGTCGGCAAGTGACATGTCCGCCGGCCGGAGGTAACCCATGGACCCGAACCATCGCACGAATCGCGCGGTCGCCGGCCTCGCCGCGGCCCTCCTCAGCTGCCTTCTCACCGCCACGGCGGCGTGCGCCGCTCCCGGGGCGACCGGTGGCGGCAGCCCGGACCCGACCCCGAGCGGTGACTCCCGGCGGTACGGCCACGCGGAGCTCGAGGCCGCGGCGGCGCGGATCAGCGCCTACCTGCAGCGGGAGCATCCCGACCACTACGCGGGGATCGTCCTCGACCCCGCCGGGCCCGCAGTGATCGTCTACCGCCGCGCGTCCGCCGAGCTGGACACGGCCCTGCGCCGGAGGTTCGCCGACGTCCCCCTGAAACTGCGTGACGCACCGCACGCGGCCCGGGAGCTCGACGCGCTCGCCGAGCGGATCCGCGGCGACGCCGAACACTGGCGGCGACGGGGGATCACCATCACCTCGGTCGCCGCCCGCCCGGACGGCACCGCCGTCGAGGTCGGCACACGCGAGGTCGCGAAAGCGACCGCGGAACTGCCGAAACGGTATGGCGAGGCGCCGTTGCGCGTCATCGGGGCGAACCCGACGCTCCTGACCCCGTCCCCGTGACCCTCCGCCGGAGTCGCGAGACCCTCTCGCCTCCATCGGTGCGGGCCGGTCGCACCGGCGTCCGCGCGGCCCGGCCCGGGACGTCAGGGGCGAGGCGGCGATCTCCTTCAGCCTGATCGCCATTGCGCTCCTCACCGGAATCGATCCCATCGTGCCTCTGATCATCGCGGCTGATCGCTCCGCCCAGTGGCGTTCCACGTGAGGGCGCACTCCCAGTTTCCCGTGATTATGCACTGTCAAAAGCAGTTTTCCGCCTTGACCGGAATCCGGTTGGTGCTACAACCTTGTGCAATCGATCTCAGCCATAGGCGACCGAGCCGAGGAACCCGCAGGGGGACGGCGTGAAGACGGCCGACGTGGTGATCGTCGGTGCCGGGGTGCTGGGCGCCGCGGCGGCGAGCAGGCTGGCGCGCGACGGGCGCCGGGTGATCGTGCTGGAGCGCGGAGCCCCCGGCCGGGAGGGGACGGGCACCACCGCGGGCAACCTGCACATGCAGGCCGTGCACACCCTGCGCGCCGGCCAGGCCGTACCGCCGGCCGGCGCGCGGCTCCTGCCGCTGCAGCGGGCCGCCGGCGACCTGTGGGAGACCGTCGAGGAGGACCTGGGGACCTCCGTCGAGCTACGCCGCAGCGGCGGCTTCACCGTCGCCGAGACCGAGAAGCAGGTCAGGGAGCTGCACGACAGGCGCGTCCGGGAGACCGCGGCCGGAATCGGGACGGAGGTCCTGGACGGTGACACGGCTCGGGCCGCGCTGCCGCTGCTGGGACCGACCGTCGCCGCGGCCACCTGGTGCCCCCTCGACGGCTACGCCAACCCCCTGAAGGTCACCCCGGCCTACCTGGCCGACGCGGCGCGGCACGGGGCGGAACTGGCGCCGTTCACGCCGGTCACCCGGATCGCCCGTACCGGCGGCACATGGCGGGTCGAGGCGGGCGGGCGAACCGTGGTGGCACCGGTCGTCGTCGACGTGGCCGGGCCGTGGCTGGGTGAGATCGCCGCCCTGGCCGGGATCGGGCTGCGGATGACATCGGTGGCGATCCAGATGCACGCCACCGTGCGCTCGCCCGCCACGCTGCCGCACCTGGTCCGGCACGTCGGCGAGAGCCTGTCGGTCAAGCAGGTCGCCGCGGGCAACCTGCTGATCGGCGACGGCTGGCCGGCCCGGGCCATGGACCTCACCGGCCGGAGCGAGGCCGGGGTGGACAGCCTGGTGGGCAACATGGCGCTCGCCGTGCGGGTCCTGCCGTTCGTCCGGGAGCTGCGGCTGCTGCGCATGTGGGCGGGGCCGCTGGCGGCCGCGCCGGACGGGATGCCGGTGATCGGCGAGGTGCCGGGCGCGCCCGGGTTCCTCGTGGCGGGCGGCGCCTACGCCTTCACCTTCGCCCCCCTGTGGGGGGAGACGCTGCGCTGCCTGGTGGCGGGGACGGCCCCGCCGGTGGACGTCGCCGATCTGGGGCCCGGCCGGCTCATGGAACACGCGGGAACGAGGAGAGAACGGTGCTGACCCCGACCGGCTGGCCCTCTCCCCGCGGCGGCAGGGCCCCGCAGGACCCGCGGCGGGCGCCTACAGGGCCTTGAGGAACCTCGCGGCGATGGGCGCCGCCACCGCGCCGCCGCTCCCGCCGTTCTGGACGAACACCGCGAAGGCCAGGTCGCCGCGGTAGCCGATGAACCAGGCGTGGGACTCCCCGGCCTCGATCTCGGCGGTCCCGGTCTTGCCGGCCGTGTCCGGCGGGAGGCCGGCCTGGGCCGCCGTGCCCTCGGTGACCACGGCGCCCATCATCGTCCGCAGCCCGGCGACCACGCCCTCGTCCAGCGGCACCGCGGCCGGCGTGTCGGCGGGCGGTACTTCGGTGATGGTCGCGGGCTTCCAGACACCGCCGGCGACCGCGGCGGCGACCTCGGCCATGCAGAGCGGGCTGGCCAGCACCGAGTTCTGGCCGATGGCGTCGGCGCCCAGCTCGTCGGGGGTGACGGCCGGCCCGATCCGGCAGGTGCTCTCGCCGGGTTTCACCCGGAAGCCGAACCGGTCGGCGGCCTCGGCGCGCAGCAGGCCGTCGCGGAGCCGCTCGTAGCTCTGCCGGGCGAAGGTGGTGTTGCAGGAGAGCGCGAAGGCCCTGGTGAGGGACACGCTGCCGTGGTCGGCGCCGCCGTCGTTGGTGAAGGTCCTGCCGTTGGGGATGGTATGGGCCGCCGGGCAGGGCACGGGTGATTCGGGAGTCAGCCCGGCGCGGAGCAGCGCGGCGGCGGTGACCACCTTGAACGTCGAGCCGGGCGGGTAGAGGCCGATGAACGCCTGCCTGCCGCCCAGCGTGTCCGCCACCGCGCGCACCTGGCCGGTCCGGACGTCCAGGGCCACGATCGCGGCGGGGCGGGCGACCCCGTCCAGGGCGCGGGCGGCGGCGGCCTGCACCGGCCGGGAGACCGTGCTCCGCGTACCGGCGGGCGGCCGGGTGGGCGAGGCCAGCAGCACCCGGCCGCCGGGCTCCTCCTCCACGGCGAGGTCGGACGCCATGTCGCCCAGCCCCGGGAAGTACGCGCCGGCTTTGCTGTCCCGGGGGAACGGCACGCCCTCGCGGGTGAGCGTGGCCGGCTGCCGGACCTCGGTCTCGCGCAGGCGCAGGCTCACGCCGTCCTTGAGCGAGGGGTGGAGCGTCTGGGCCGACCAGAGCACCTGCCAGGTGCCGTTCTGCGGGGCCAGGCGCAGGACGGACGAGAAGTCCCACGGGCCCAGCCCCCTGACCTCGCGCACCCCGTCGAACGGGACCTCGGCCGTCTCCCCGTCGCGCTGCAGCTGCCCGGGGGTCAGGGAGAGCGAGGAGATCCGCAGCTCGGCGTCGAAGCGGCGGTGCCGCTCGGCGAAGTCGGCCGGGGGGCCGGCGACCAGGCTCGCCATGGTGACGAGGTCGCCGGCCCGCCACGCGTCGAAATACCTGGCCGCGACCTGCTCGGGCCCCTCCGGGGTGGGGGTGGAACTAGGGGTGGGGGTGGGTTCGGGGTCCGGGAGGGGCGAGAACTCGACGACCTGCCCGACCGTACCGCTCGGCCGGGGCGACGGCGCGGCGTCCACGGCTCCCGGGGGCGCCGTCACCGCGTACACGCCGAACGCGACGATCGCGACCGCCACGGCGATCAGCACGATGAACCGCCGGCTGCGCATGGCGTTCACTCCCAGGTTTGCCGCGGGTGCACGTCAGAGAAAAGATCGTAAAGGCGACGTGCTGTGTCGAACCAGGCTTTCACGCGACGGTTTGTCATCGATCGGGCCGGTACACCGTCCGATCACCGGCAGCGCGCCGCGGGCGGAAAGGCACCCGCCGCCCGCCGCCGCCCGCGTACTCGCCCCACCGGGGAGGTTCCGCGCCGGGCTCTCCCGGGGCGGCCCGCCGATCCGCTCGTCACCGGGTCAGGTCCAGTTGGTACAGCGCCGTCCTGCGCACCACCCGGAAGCCCAGGCGGGTGTTGACGGCGAGCATGTGGACGTTGTCGTCGGCGTTGTCGGCCTCGATCTCGGTCAGGCCGGGGTGACGCTCGCGGGCGAGCCGGATCATGTGCGCCTTGATCCAGACGCCGAGGCCGCGTCCCCGGTGCGCGGGGACGACGACCGTGTCGTACTGCAGCGCCGGGCGGTCGCCGGCACCGGGCACCACCAGCTCCGTATAGCCGGCGATCTCACCGTCGTCGTCCGAGACCGCCGCGACCGTGTGCAGGAGATCCCCGCGCCGGGCGATGGCCTCGGACGTCACGCGGATCCGGTCGGCGTCCCAGCGGAACGCGCCGTAGTCGAGATCGCCCAGCGGCATGTCGGCCATCGCCGTCTTGGCGCGGGCGAGCGTCTCGATGAGGTCGTCGGGCGCGACTCCGTCCCACACGCGAAGGTGGTAGCCGGGGCGCGGGAGGACGGCGTCCCCGGGCGGGGTGGCCTCGTCCAGCCGCAGGCGCAGCCAGGTGAGGGCCAGACCTCGCCGGAAGCCGCGGGCGGGTGCGAAACGGTCGCCCGGCGTGCCGGCGACCACATCGGCGACAAGGCTGCGGGCGCCGGCGGCCCGGGCGGCGTCCGCGGCCGTGGCGAGCAGCCGCGAGCCGGCGCCGGCGCGCCGATGTCCGGGGTGGACGTACAGATCGAGGTGGTCGGGCCGCTCACCGTCCGGGTCGGTCGTCAGGTGCACGGCGGCGACACCGACCGGCCGCCCGTCGGGCGCGGCGGCCAGCCAGCGCAGGCTGCGCACCCGCGGATCGTCGGTGGCCGGCCGGGCGGCGAGTTCCGAGCGCGCCGGAACCGGGATGTCCGGGCTGTCGCAGGCGAGCGCCGCGGCGAGCACCTCGTGCCAGCCGTCGACCTGCGCGGCGGACGGAGGGGTCGTCAGGGCATGGATCTGTACGGACAAGGCGTCTCCGGGGAGAAGGGGATCACGGGGATGGCCGGGGCGAAGAGCCCCACCGTCGTGCGCGTCCGCCCCTCCCCCGTCGCTCGCCACGCCGGCCACGCCCACCGGGCCCGGCCTGACGGCCACCCTAGCCGATCAGGCAGGTCCCGGGTCTCCCGCCCGGCGCGTCATGGTGCGGGCGGCTTCTCGGAGCGGGAGGAACGCTCCGGCCGCTCGCGGGGGCGGGAGGACCGGGAGCCGATCCGCTCCGGGGCCTCCTACGGCTGCCCGGCCGGACGCGGGGCCATGCCGTATCTTCCCCGTCCACCCGGGACGGGTACCCGGCTGGACAGATCAGCACATCGACGCTCCGGCGGGAGCGAAACGTCTAACCCGGGTTGCGGACGCGCGGTGAGATGGCACGATGCGGAGGCGTGAACGATGACAATCTTCTCAACGGCCGCAGGTTCGTCATGGTCAGCTCGACGGCGAGCTCGGTGAACCCGGACGGGCCCACCGAGTTCTCCTACCGGGAGTCCGGCGGGATCGTCTGGGGCGACTACACCGGTGACACCGTGGTCCACGGGCGCTTCGTCGGCACCAGGGACGGCGACCGGCTGAAGATGACCTATGTCCACCTGCTCAAGAGTGGAGAGCGCGCCAGCGGGCAGAGCGGCAGCCGCATCGAGCCCCTCCCCGACGGCCGCCTGCGCCTGGTCGAGGAGTTCCAGTTCGCGGGTGACGACACGGTGCACGTGAGCGTGTGCGCCGAGGTCGCCTGAGACCCGGGGGCTTTCCGGGGCCGTCCGGGGAATCCCGGAGAAAGCGGGTACCGGCCGGTCAGACGTCCTGCTGGAGCTGGGCACGCCCCTCGGCCGCGCCCACGAAGCGCATCTTGCCGAGGGGCACCTCGGCACCCGCCGGGTCGGGGACCGGACGGCGGACGGTCTGGCCGGGGCGGCGGTCGGTCGGCAGCACATAGGGCCGCTTGAGTACTTCATCCAGGATGAAGACGGTTTCGGTGGCCTTGACGGCCGGGATGTTGGCCAGCCGTTCGGTCACCAGCGTGTGGACGGCGGCGACGTCGGCCATCCTCACCTGGATCATCGCGTCGTGCTGCCCCGTCGTGATCGCGCAGTACTCCACCTCGGGCATCTGGGCGAGCTGGGCGCGGAACTGCCGCCACATCTGCTGCCGGACCGTCACGAAGACCAGCGCGGTGATGCCCAGGCCCGCGCGGACGTGGTCGATCTCGGCCGTGAACCGCTTGATCGTGCCGTCGGCGCGCAGCGCCTCGAACCGGGTGTAGGCGTTCGCCCGCGAGATCCCGACGCGCTCCGCGAGGGCCGCGACGGAGATCCTGCCGTTCTCCCGCAGCACCTCAAGGATCTTCAGGTGTGTCGCGTCGAGCTCCAGGCCGATGCCGATCCGTCCAGGCTGACCGCCCTCGTGCGTCGAGTTCCCAGACATATCGGCCATCACCATACTCCTTACCTCAGATTCATCTCAGGTTATCCCTATGACCTGGACGTTCTCCCGGACAATCCTGGACCACCAGCAACCAAACGTCCATATGGACTATTTCGGAGGATGCAAAATGGCGGTCCGTTCACGGCGCCCCGGAGCGAACGCGGTGCTACTGCCGGTGCTGCTCACCGGTGCCCTCGCTCTCGCAGCCTGCTCAAGCGGCGGCTCGTCCACGACGTCCCAGGGCGGCGCCGCGGCCGCCAAGACGCTCGTGATCGACACCTCCTTCGATCTCAAGACGGCCGACCCGGGGCGGACCTACGAACCGACCGGGCTCATCATCGGCAAGGCGACCTACGACACCCTGCTCACCTTCGAGGGCTCCGACGTCACCAAGCCCGTCCCGGCCCTCGCCGAGTCGTTCGAGCTGTCCGAGGACGGCACGGAGCTGACGCTCAAGCTCCGCCAGGGCGCCACGTTCGCCGACGGCTCCCCCGTGACCGCCGACGACGTCGTCTTCTCGCTCACCCGCGTGCGCGACATGAAGGGCACGCCGTCCTTCCTGCTCGACGGCGTGGAGGTCGCCAAGACCGACGAGACGACGATCACGCTGACGTCGAAGAAGGCCAACCCGGCGCTGCCGTACATCCTTCCCAACCCCGCGCTGGGCATCCTCAACTCCAAGGTGGCCAAGGAGCACGGCGCCACCGCCGACGCGAACGACAAGGCCGAGCAGTACCTCAACTCCGCCTCGGCGGGCTCCGGGCCCTACACGATCGAGTCGTTCAACGTCAGCAGCCAGGTCGTCCTCAAGGCCAACGCGAAGTACTGGGGCCCGGAAAAGCCGGTCTACGACAAGGTCGTGATCCGCAACGTCGAGGCCGCGACGCAGAAGCTCAACATCGCCCGCGGCGACAGCCAGGTCGCGCTGAACCTCTCCGGCGACCAGGTCACCGGGGTCTCGGGCAACCTGCAGGTCAAGAAGACCGCGTCGGCCAACGTGCTCTTCCTGTTCGCCAACCAGGATCCCGCGGTCAGCAAGGTCACCTCCAGCCCCAAGTTCGCCGAGGCCGTCCGCAAGGGCGTCGACTACGCGGGCCTGCTGGAGCTGGCCGGCGAGGGCTCGGTCCAGGCGCCCGGCGTGATCCCGTCGATGATCCTCGGCGCGCTCCCGCCGGAGGCGGGGGCCAAGCGCGACGTCGAGGGGGCCAAGGCGGCGCTCAAGGAGAGCGGCGTGTCCGACCCGACGGTCAAGCTGGAGTACCCCAGCGAGCTGACCGTCAACGGCCTGTCCTTCCAGTCGCTCGCCGAGCGGATCCAGGCCAACCTCAAGGAGGTCGGCATCACCGTGGAACTGGCCCCCGCGCCGGTCACCACGGCCCTGGACAACTACCGCAACGGCAAGGAGGAGATGGGCCTGTGGTACTGGGGTCCCGACTACCCCGACCCCAGTGACTACCTGGCGTTCCTGCCGGGCAAGCTCGTCGGCCTGCGGGCCGGGTGGAAGACCGGCGCCGACAAGGAGCTGGAGGCGGCCGGCGACAAGGCGGCCGCCACGATCGGCGACGACGCCAGGAAGCAGGCCTACGCCGACGTCCAGACGAAGCTGAACACCTCCGGCCCGTTCGTCCCGCTCATCCAGCCCAGCCAGAACATCGTGACGGCCGCGTCCGTCACGAACCTGGAGTACCACCCGGTGTGGACCGTCGATGTCGCCGACCTCGGTGCCAAGTAAGGATTCGGCGGGGCCGGCCGAGGATCCGGCGGGGCCGGTCAAGGACCCGAAGGCTGTCACGGCCCGGCCCCGGCCGGGCCGTGGCGGCCGGCGGCACCCGCTGGCCCGCTTCCTGATCCGCAGGGTGGTCACCGCGCTGCTGCTGGCCGTGGGGATCACCCTGGTCACCTTCGTCTTGACCAACCTGGTCCCCGGCGACCCCGTCGCGGCCAACCTCGGCCAGCGCGCCCTCGGCGACCCGGCGATCGTCGCCCAGTGGCGGGCGGAGCACGGCCTGGACAAGCCACTCCCCCAGCAGTACCTGCTGCACCTTCAGGGGGTGCTCCAGGGTGACCTCGGAATGAGCCAGCAGAGCCACCGCCCGGTCCTGGACGACCTGGCGGAGGCGGTTCCGGCCACGCTGGAGCTGGCGGGCGTCGCGATCCTGATCTCCGTCGTGGCGGGCGTGGCGTTCGGTGTGATCGCCGCGCTCCGCCGCGACCGGCTCTCCGACCACGTGCTGCGGATCGTCAGCCTGGTCGGCATCTCCGTGCCGACGTTCTGGCTGGCGCTGACGGCCTTCTACGTCTTCTTCTACCGGTTGCAGGTCACGCCGGGCAGCGGTCGCCTCGATCCGGGCATGAGCCCGCCGCCGAAGGTGACCGGGCTCTACACGGTCGACTCCGCGCTGGCCGGGCAGTGGGACGTGTTCGCCTCGGCGGCCGGCCACCTGATCACCCCCGCGCTGGTGCTGGCCCTCTACACGATCGGCCTGCTCACCCGGTTCACCCGGTCGGCGGTGCTGGAGGTGCTCGGCCAGGACTACGTACGCGCCGCGCGGGCCAAGGGCCTGCCTCCCCGGGTGATCCTGTTCCGCTACGTGCTGCGCTCGGCCCTGGTGCCGGTCATCACGGTCGCGGGTCTCGCCTTCGGCAGCCTGCTGTCCGGCACCGTGCTCGTCGAGGCGATCTTCGCCTGGCCGGGTGTGGGGCAGTACGCCTACAAGAGCGCCACCACTCTCGATCTGCCCGCCGTGATGGGCGTCGGCCTGGTGGTGGGCTGTGTCTATCTCGTCATCAACCTGATCGTCGACGTGCTGTACGGCATCATCGACCCCCGAGTGAGAATGTCGTGAAACTTCCCAAAGCATGGCGGCAGCCGCTGGCGATCGTCGGCGGGGCGGTGGCGCTCGCCTGGATCGTGGTCGCCGTGGCCGCCCCGTGGCTGGCCCCGCACGACCCCCTCGCCCAGGAGCTGCCCCGGCTGGCTCCGCCGGGGCCGGATCACTGGTTCGGCACCGACCAGCTCGGCCGTGACATCCTCAGCAGGGTCCTGTACGGCGCGCGTGTGTCGATCCCGCTGACGCTGCTGCTGGTCGCGCTGTCGGTGCTGGTCGGCGGCCTCCTCGGGGCCAGCGCCGGATATTTCGGTAAATGGGTGGATGAGACGATCATGCGGTTCGCCGACCTCGTCTTCGCCTTCCCCACCGTGATCCTGGCCATGGTCGTCGCCGCCGCGCTCGGCGCGAGCCTCACCAACGCCGTGCTCGCCGTGCTCGTCGTCGCCTGGCCCGCCTACGCCCGCGTGACCCGCGGCCTGGTGCTGGGCGTGCGCGGGCGCGAGTTCGTCGTGGCCGGGCGGCTGCTCGGCTTCTCCGCCTGGCGCTCCCTGCGGGTGGACGTGCTGCCGAACGTCACCGGGCCGATCCTGGTGCTCGCGACCCTCGACATCGGCACCGCGCTGCTGCTGCTGTCCGGCCTGTCGTTCCTCGGGCTCGGTGCGAAGCCGCCGTCCCCCGAGTGGGGGGCGATGGTCGCCTCCGGCGTGGAGGTCTTCGACAGCTGGTGGGTGGCGACCTTCCCCGGCCTGGCCATCCTGACCGTCGTGCTGGCCTTCAACTTCCTGGGCGACACGCTGCGCGACGCCCTCGACCCCCGCACGGCCCGGGCCATCAAGGAGCGTGCGCTGTGACCCTCGCCATCTCCGATCTGAAGGTCTCCGTCGGCGGCAGGGAGATCCTGCGCGGCGTCGACCTCGACCTCCGGGCCGGCCGCGTGCATGGCCTGGCCGGCGAGAGCGGCTCGGGCAAGACGATGACCGGGCTGGCCGTGCTCGGCCTGCTCCCGCACGGAGCCCGTGCGAGCGGCCGGATCCTCCTGGGCGAGCGTGACCTGCTCACGTTGCCCGCCAAGGATCTCAACGCGGTGCGCGGCGGCGAGGTGGCCATGGTCTTCCAGGACCCGGCGACCAGCCTGCACCCGATGCTCTCGGTCGGCCGCCAGCTCACCGAGCACATGCGCCACCACCTGGGCCTGGACAAGAAGCAGGCGCGGGCTCGGGCCGTCGACCTGCTGGGCCAGGTGCGCATCCCGGGCCCGGAGGCGGCTATCGACCGCTACCCGCACCAGTTCTCCGGAGGCATGCGCCAGCGCATCGCGATCGCGATCGCGCTGGCCTGCTCGCCGAAGGTGCTCATCGCCGACGAACCCACGACCGCCCTCGACGTGACCGTCCAGGCCGGGATCCTGCGGCTGCTGCGCGGCCTCTGCGACGACCTCGGCCTGGCCGTACTGCTCGTCACCCACGACCTCGGCGTGATGTCGGCGGTCGCGGACGAGGTGAGCGTGATGAAAGACGGCCTGGTCGTGGAGACGGGCCCGCGCGGCACGGTGCTGCGCGACCCGTCCCACCCCTACACCCGCGCCCTGCTGGACTCACTGCCCGGGGAGACCCCATGACGCTGCTGAGCGTGGACGACCTCGTCGTCGAGCACCGCACCCCCGGCCGCCCCCTGGTGCGCGCCGTGGCCGGAGCCAGCCTGACCGTCGCGGCGGGTGAGGTGGTCGGACTGGTGGGCGAGTCGGGATGCGGCAAGTCGACCCTGGCCCGCGCGGTGTGCGGGCTCAACCCGGCGACCACCGGAACGATCACCTTCGAGGGGCATCCGGTGACCCCGCTCGGCCTGCGCCGCAGGAACCGGGCGCTGGCCGGGATCCAGATGGTCTTCCAGGACCCCTACGCCTCGCTGAACCCGCGGCGCCGGGTGGGCGCGCAGATCGCCGACGGCCTGCGCGCGGCGGGCGACACCACGACCACCTCCGCCGACATGCTGGAGCGGGTCGGGCTCCCCCGGGACTTCGCCGACCGGCACCCGCACGAGTTCTCCGGCGGCCAGCGGCAGCGGATCGCGATCGCCAGGGCGCTCGCGGCCCGGCCGTCCCTGCTGATCGGCGACGAGCCCATCTCCGCGCTCGACGCCTCGGCCCAGGCGCAGGTGGCCAGGCTCATGCGGGATCTCGCGGTCTCCTCGGGCGCCGGCCTGCTGTTCATCAGCCACGACCTGTCGGTGGTACGGCTGATCGCCGACCGGATCGCGGTGATGTATCTCGGGAAGATCGTGGAGATCGGCCGTACCGCGGAGGTCTGGGAGGATCCCCGGCACCCGTACACCCGGGCGCTGCTGGGCGCCATTCCCGCGCCCGACGGTGCCGGCGTGCTCCCCGCGGAGCTGCCCGGAGACGTGCCCGACCCGGCCGATCCGCCGCCCGGCTGCCGGTTCCACCCGCGCTGCCCGGTGGCGATGGACGTCTGCCGGGAACGCGAGCCCGCGTTCACCCCGGTCGCCTGCTGGCTGCACGAGCCTGCATGATCGACGAGGTGCGCCGCGGGATGGCCGAGGAGGGGATCGACGCCCTGGTGCTGCGCCCCTCCCCCGATTTCCGCTACCTGGGCGGCCGGGACGACGGGTATCTCGTCCTGGCCGGTGACGGGCCGCCCGTCGCCGTGACCGGTCCGCTGGAGGCGGCGGCGCTCATCCCCCCTTCCGCGCGCCGCGTCGGAGTGGATCCCGAGATGCGCGCCTGGGAGCTGTTCTCGCTGCGGGTGGCGGCCGAGCTCGTACTGGCCTCCACCGTGCTGGCTCCGCTCCGCCTGCGCAGGGGGTCCGCGGAGGTCGCGGCCACGGAGCGCGCGTCCGCCGCGGTGGACGCGATCGTGCTCGCGGCCCGCGAGCTGGCGTGGTTCGGGACCACCGAGCGGGCGATGGCCCGGCGGCTGTGGGCCATGATGATCGAGGCGGGGTGCGAGGAGGTGCTGTCGGTGCTCGTCGCGGCCGGCGAGCACACCGCCGTCCCCGGGCACGCGCCGTGCGACCGCGTGATCAATCCGGGTGACGCGCTGCTGGTCTCGGTGTGCGGCAGGTGGGACGGCTACTGCGCGGAGGTGGCCCGCGTGTTCGCGGTGGCCGAGCCGCCCGAGGACTTCGAGGCGATGTACTCGGTCGTTCTCGCCGCGCAGCGCGCCGCCCTCGACGCGCTGCGGCCCGGCGTCACGGCGGCGGAGGCCGGGCGGGTCGTCCGGGACGTGATCGACGGCAGCGGGTACGGCGACTACGCCGGTGACCGGCCGGGACGCGGTGTCGGCCTCGGCTCCGCGGAGGGCCCGTGGCTCGTCCCCGGTGACGCGACCGTGTTCGTTCCCGGCATGACGGTGTGCCTGGAGCCGGCGATCTACCTGCCCGAGTTGTTCGGCGCGCGGGTGGCCGACGTCGCGGTGTGCTCCCCCGGGGGAGCGCGGCTGCTCAGCACCAGCTCGCCGGCCCTTTACGTCATCGACCGCTGAGCATCCCGGCGTCCCGGGGGCGCTGCGCGCCGGATGACCGGATGACCCGCCGTCACGCGGACCGCCGGGTCGTGTCGCGCGGCCGGTCGGCCGTCTCCCGCTCCGCGCCCGCGCGGGCCGTTCCCCCGGAGCGCAGCACGTCGAGCGCCAGGCCCGCGAGTTCGTCGTTCAGGTGCGCCCGGGACCGCGTCACCGGCAGCCGTACCAGATCGTTGATCAGGGTGAGCGCGCCGTGCACCAGCGCCAGGGCCTCGGGCTCGGACAGCTCCGGCCGCTCGGCCCGGAGCAGGCGGGTCCATTCGGCGACGTACCGGTGCTGCTTCCGGCGGTTGGCGTGCCGCTCCTCCGGCGGGAGATGGGTGACCTCGGTGATCAGTACGCCGATGAGGTCGGGGTGGCCGGCGGCGAAGTCCGCGTACGAGGCCACGACGGCGGACAGGGCGCCCGCCCGGTCCGGCGCGTGCGCGAGCGCCCGGTCGAGCGCGAGCTGGAGCGCCTCGCCTCCGCGGTTGAGCGCGGTGATCAGGATCTCGGTCTTGCTGGCGAAGTGTTTGTAGACGGTGGGCCCGGTGACGCCGGTCGCCGCGCCGATGTCGTCGTTGGACACCGCCGCGAAGCCGTTCCGGCCGAACAGGCGGGTGGCCGCCGCGAGGATGGCCTCCCTCCTGGAGGCGCGGGTGGTCTGCGCCTCCTCGGGGACCGGCACGGGCGGCGCGGCGATCAGGCTGGTGCTGCGGGCCACCGCCGAGACCATGGCCCGCAGCAGCGCCGGATAGCCGTCCGGTGCCGCCCGGTGGTGGGACGGGCTGCTCACGAGCGCGGTGATCCCCCACGAGAGCAGCAGCGCGTCGCGTTCCCCCAACTCGGGACGGGCCCGGCGGAGCAGTTCCGCGTTGCGTTCCGCGTTGCGCCGCAGCCGGTGGCGGAACTCGGCTCGTTCCGGCTCGTTGAGGTTGCGGGACTCCCGCTGCCACAGCACGCCGAGCTCGCGCCGCTCCAGCGCCAGCGCCACCATGGCGTCGAGCAGTTCCTCCAGGCCGTCCGCCGTCACCGACTCGAACCTGGCCATCCCGCTGTCGATGGCGTGCCAGAGCAGATCGTGTTTGCCGCGGAAGTGTTTGTAGAGCGCGGGGCCGGAGACGCCGACCGCCGCGGCGATCTCGTCGACGCCCACGCCGTGGTAGCCACGCTCGTGGAAGAGGCCGGCGGCGGTGCGAAGGATCTGCGCCCTGCGGTCGTGTGGCCTGGTTCGCACCGTCGCCTTCCCGTTCACGTGAGCCATACTAGAGGGCGGTTATCTGACGTGACGATCTACTCCTTCCCAGTACGGCCTGCGCAGCTCGCGTTTGAGGATCTTCCCCGCGGCCGACAGCGGGAGCTGCTCGACGAACTCGCAGCTGCGCGGCGCCTTGTAGCCCGCGATGAGCGCCTTGCAGTGTTCCCGGATCTCCTCGGGTGAGGCTGTGGCTCCGGGCTTGAGCACGATGACCGCGTGCACCCGTTCGCCCCAGTCGGGGTCGGGGACGCCGATGACGGCGCACTGGGCCACGGCTGGGTGCGCGGCCAGCGCGTTCTCGACCTCGGCGGAGTAGACGTTCTCCCCACCGGTGATGATCATGTCTTTGATCCGGTCGACGATGTAGAGGTACCCGTCCTCGTCCAGGTAGCCGCCGTCGCCGGTGTGCATCCACCCGCCACGCAGCGCCGTGGCCGTCTCCTCCGGCTTGTTCCAGTAGCCGAGCATGACGTTTCCACCGCGGACCACGACCTCGCCCACCTCGCCGCGCGGGAGCTCCCGGCCGTCGTGGCCGACGACGGCCACCTCGGTGTGCATCGTGGCCCGGCCGGCCGAGCGCAGCCGCGTGCCCTCCTCGTGGTCGCGCGGGGTCAGCAGGGTGGCGGTCGGCGCGAGCTCCGTCATCCCGTAGGCCTGGACGAAGCCCCCTCGGGGGAACACCTTCATGGCCCGGCGGAGCAGGGTCTCGCTGATCGGCGACGCGCCGTAGACCACGCTCCGCACACAGGACAGGTCGTGCTCGGCGGCGAGCGGGTGATCGAGCACCATCTGGATCATCGTGGGCACCAGCATTACGTAGCTCACCCGGTGCCGGGCGATCGCCGTGATGACCTCACCCGGGTCGAAGTACGGGACGATCACATGTGTGCCGCCCATGGTGAGCTGCGTGTACCAGGCGGCCAGCGCGGCCATGTGGAACATCGGCGCGGCGAGGAGCGTCCGGCCGCCCGGCAGTCCGGACGGGGTGGTGGCCTGCGAGCCGAGCGTGGCGACGAACAGGTTCGCGTGGCTGATCATCGCCCCCTTGGGGAAGCCCGTGGTGCCGCCGGTGTAGAAGACTCCGAGCAGGGCGTCGCCGCCCCTGCGCGCGTCGGGGATGGGCTCGTGCGCGGCGATCAGGTCCTCGTAGCCGAGCATGCCGTCCGGTGCGGGCCCGTCACCGAGGTGGATGACGGTCTTCAGGCCCGGGTGGTCCCGCGTCAGGGCGGGGACGTACGGGGCGAACCGGTCGTCCACCATCAGGATGCCGGTCTCGCATTCGGCCAGGGAGTAGACGATCTCCGCCACGCTCCAGCGGATGTTGACGGGGTTGAGCACGCCGTTGGCCCACGGCACGGCCAGCAGGGCCTCGGCGTAGCGGTCGGAGTTGAGGGCGAGGATGCCGACGCGCTCCCCGTCGGCGACGCCCAGCGCGCGAAGCGCCGCGGCCAGGCGGGACACCCGGTCCGCCTGCTCGTGGAAGCTTCGCACCCGCTCGCCGAAGATCGTGGCCGGGGCGTCGGGGTTCTGCTGAAGTGAGCGGTGCAGCCCTTGGGTCAGGTACATGGCACTCCTAACGGGCTCAGAGGGACCGAGCGATGAGCTCCTTCATGACTTCGTTCGCGCCGCCGTAGATCTTCTGGGCGCGCGCGTCGGCGTACATGCGGGCGATCGGGAACTCCCGCATGTAGCCGTATCCCCCGAACAACTGCAGGCAGCGGTCGACGACCTGGCACTGCACTTCGCTCAGCCACCACTTGGCCATCGACGCGGTGGCCGAGTCGAGCTCACCCCGCAGGTGCCGCTCGACGCACGAGTCGACGAAGACCCGTCCGGCGTGGGCGAGCGTGGCGCACTCGGCCAGCTCGAACCGGGTGTTCTGCTTGTCGAACAGCGGCTCGCCGAAGACGCGCCGCTCCTTGGTGTAACGGACGGTGTGCTCCAGCGCCTGCTCCGCGGCGGTCACCGCGATGACACCGATGATCAGTCGCTCCTGGGGGAGCTGGCGCATGAGCTGGACGAAGCCCTGTCCCTCGACGCCGCCGAGCAACGCGCTCGCCGGCACGCGGACCTCGTCGAAGAACAGCTCCGCGGTGTCGGCGCTGTGCTGCCCGATCTTGTCCAGGATGCGCCCCCTGCGGAAGCCCGGGGTGTTCGCGTCCACGAGGAAGAGCGAGATGCCGTGGGCGCGCCGGGGCGGGTCCGTGCTGGCGACCACGACCACGAGGTCGCACGAGCCGCCGTTCGTGATGAACGTCTTGGCCCCGTTGATCACGTACTCGTCGCCGTCCCGTACCGCCCTCGTGGTGATCGACTGCAGGTCCGAGCCGGCCCCGGGCTCGCTCATGGCGATGGCCGCGACCACCTCGCCGGACGCCATGCCGGGCAGCCAGCGCCGCTTCTGCTCCTCGGTGCCGAAGGACGCCAGGTAGTGCGCGACGATGCCGCTGTGTACGGGGTTGCCGAAGCCCTGCTCCAGCGCCCTGGCCTGTTCCTGCAGGATGACCAGGTCGTGGGCGAAGGTGCCGCCACCACCGCCGTACGCGTCGGGGACGCCGGCGCACAGCAGTCCGACCTCACCGGCCTCGCGCCAGAAGCCGCGGTCGACGCACCGCCGGGCCTCCCATTCGGGCTGCCGCGGTACGGCCTCGGCGGTGAAGAAGCGCCTGGCGGTCTCGCCCAGCAGGGCGACGTCGCCGGTGATCCAGGGGGACGTGTAGCTCATGATCTTCCTACACCGACAGGCCGCCGCCGCAGACGACCACCTGGCCGCTGATGTAGTCGGACTCCGGGAGGCAGAGCAGGTACACCGCGCCCGCCGCCTCCGCCGGGCTGCCGGCCCGGCCCAGCGGGATCATCGCCGTGGAGGCGGCGAGGAAGTCGGTGCTGATGCCGACCTTGATCTGCCGGCCCTCGACGTCGATGGTCTCCTCGCCCGACACGGCCACGGTGAGCCGGGTCTCGATGAGCCCGAACGCGACCGCGTTGACGTTGACCTTCAGCCGGCCCCACTCCTTGGCCAGCGCCTTGGTCAGCCCGATCACGGCGGCCTTGGCGCTGGAGTAGTTGGCCTGGCCGGGGTGACCGCCGATGCCGGACACCGAGGAGATGTTCACCACCTTGCGGTGGTGGTCGACGGGGTTGGCCCTGAGGTACGGCTGCGCGGCGCGGAGGATGCGGAACGGCGCCTTGACGTGGACGTCGTGCATCGCGTCCCACTGTTCGTCGGCCATCTTCTGGATGACGTTGTCCCAGGTGTAGCCGGCGTTGTTGACGATGATGTCCAGCCCGCCGAAGCCGTTCACCGCCTCGGCGACGAAGCGCTCGGCGAAGCCGTCCTCGGTGACGCTGCCCACGCAGGCCAGCGCCTCGCCCCCCGCCGCCTCGATGGCGGCCACCGTCTCCTCGGCGGGCTCCTTGTCGAGGTCGTTGACCACGACCCGGGCGCCCTCGGAGGCGAGCTTGACGGCGATCTCCCGTCCGATGCCGCGCCCGGAGCCGGAGACGATCGCAACCTTGCCGTCGAGTTTCACAGTTCTCCTTCGATGGTCGCTTGGCCCTGGAGGGTGACCGTGCCGTCGTCCAGGGTCATGGTCAGGTCGAGACGGGTGAGGCCGTCCGCCACCTCGCGCACGGCCGCCGTGCAGGTCGGCCGGGCGTGCACGGGGGTGACGGCGGTGAACCGCACGCTGTAGGAGCGGATGCGCTCCTGCGGGACCAGGTCGGTCAGCAGCCTGGCCAGGTAGCTCATGGAGAGCATGCCGTGCGCGAACACGTCTTCCAGACCGGCCGAGCGGGCGACGTCCAGGTCGATGTGGATCGGGTTGTGATCGCCGGAGGCGCCCGCGTAGAGCGCCAGCGTGGTCCGGCTGATCGGCGGGATCTCCAGCTTCATGAGGTCACCACGATCGTGCTGCTGAGGTCGGCGACGGGCGTCCCGGCGCGGGTCACCCGCGTCGTGCGGACGAGGAAGGTGAGCTTGCCGCCCTTCTTCTCGTACGCGTCGGTGATCCGGGAAGAGAAGGTCAGCGTGTCGCCCGCGTACGCCATGGCGTGGTAGTCGAAGCGCTGCTCCCCGTGGAGCACCTTGCGCAGGTCGACACCGAGGTCGCTCATGTAGGCCAGCGGGTCGCCCGGCTGTTCCATCTCCAGGCAGAACAGGAACGTCGGCGGTACCGGCAGGTCGCGGTGGCCCGCCCGGGTGGCGGCGGCCACGTCGACGTAGACGGGATCGTCCTGGCCGGTCACCTTCGCGAAGAATCGCAGCCGGCCGCGTTCCACCACCACGTCGTGCGGGGGGAAGGTGACGCTCAGCGCGTCCTGCAGCCTCATGACACCTTCTCGTAGAGCGTGACGACGCAGGCGCCGCCGAGCCCCAGGTTGTGCTGGAGCGCCAGGCGCGCGCCCTCCACCTGGCGGGCTTCGGCCCGCCCGCGCAGCTGCCAGACCAGCTCGGCGCACTGCGCCAGCCCGGTGGCCCCCAGCGGGTGCCCCTTGGACAGCAGGCCGCCGGACGGGTTGGTGACGACCCGGCCCCCGTAGGTGTTGTCGCCGTCGAGCACGAACTTCTCCGCCGTGCCCTCGGGGGTCAGCCCCAGCGCCTCGTAGGTGATCAGCTCGTTCGCGGTGAAGCAGTCGTGCAGTTCCACCACGGGGATGTCCTCGGGGCCGACCCCCGCGGTCTCGTACACCTGCCGGGCGGCCTCGCGCGTCATGTCGTAGCCGACGACCCGCGTCATGTCACCTGAGGTGAACGTGCTCGGGGTGTCGGTGGTCAGCGCCTGCGCCCGGATCGCCACGTCCACGCCGAGGCCGTGCCGCCGGGCGAAATCCTCGCTGCACAGCACGGCCGCCGCCGCCCCGCAGGTCGGGGGGCAGCACTGGAGCCTGGTCAGCGGCCCGTAGACGTGCGGCGAGGCCAGCACCTCCGCTTCCGTCAGGGGGTCGCGGAACACCGCGTACGGATTGTTCGCCGCGTGCCGGCGCGCCTTGACGGAGATCTTGGCGAACGTCTCCTTCGCCGTGCCGTACTTCGCCATGTACGCGGCGCCGCCTCCGCCGAAGAGCTGCGCGGCGAGCGGGGCGTCGGCGGGCTCCTGCGCGCCGGCCATCGCCTCGGTGAAGCGGTCGAACACCAGGGGCCTGTCGTTCCACACGTTCTGCAACGCGCCGGGCTTCATCTGCTCGAAGCCCACCACGAGCACGCACTCGGCGGCCCCGTGCTCGACGGCCTGGCGGGCCAGCCAGAGCGCGGAGGACCCGGTGGAGCAGTTGTTGTTGACGTTGACGACGGGGATCCCGGACAGCCCCACCTCGTAGAGGACCTTCTGGCCGCTGGTCGAGTCCCCGTAGACGTAGCCCGCGTAGGCCTGCTGGATCAGCTCGTACCCGATGCCGGCGTCCTCCAGCGCGGCCCGTACGGCCCGCTTTCCCATGGAGTCGTAGGTCTCGCCCGCACTGGGCCTCGTGAAGGGGATCATCCCCACTCCTGCGACGCATACCCGGCGTTCCACTGCTCTCCTCCTCCCGTTGCGGCCCGCTGGCCACCCTGCGGGCATCTACCGAACGGAGGTTATTTGAGGTTAACTTATTGGCGCAAGACCTCGTTGTTGAGAGTGAGCCTCAAGACGAGATGGTTGTTCATCGTTAACCACCGGGGATCGGTGAGGACGGAGTCCGGGATGAGAGTGGGTCTGCTGCTTGACGCGCCGAACAGGCTGCACGCGCTCGACGAACTGCACGCGAAGCTGGACCGCGCCGCCGAGGAGGGCTTCGCGTCCGTGTGGATGCCGCACATCTTCGGGCTGGACGCGCTGACCGCGCTGGCCGTCGTGGGGAGCCGGGTGCCGGGGATCGAGCTGGGCACCGCCGTGGTCCCGACCTACCCCCGGCATCCGGCGGCACTGGCGCAGCAGGCGCTGACGGTGAACGCCGCACTCGGCGGGCGGCTGACCCTGGGCATCGGCCTGTCCCACCGGGTGATCATCGAAGACAAGCTCGGCTACAGCTACGACAAGCCGGCCCGGCACATGCGGGAGTTCCTGTCCGTGCTGATGCCGCTGGTGAGAGGCGAGCGGGCCGACGTCGACGGGGAGACGATCAAGGCTCACCTGAGCCTCACGACGCCCCGTGTGAGCGACATGCCCGTGCTCGTCGCCGCGCTGGCCCCGCGGATGCTCCGGCTGGCCGGCGAGATGGCGGACGGCACCGTGCTCTGGATGACCGGGCCCAGGACCGTCGCCGACTACGCGATCCCCACGATCACCGAGGCCGCCCGGGAACGCCCGCGGCCGCGGGTGGTGTGCGCCCTCCCGGTGTGCGTCACCGACGACGTCGCAGCCGGCCGCGCCCGCGCCGCCAAGGTGTACGAGGTGTACGGCAGGATGCCGTCCTACCGGGCGATGCTCGACCGGGAGCAGGCCGGGGGACCCGCCGACGTCGCCCTGGTGGGTGACGAGAAGGAGGTCGCCGCGCAGATCCGGTTCCTGGCCGACGCCGGCGTGACGGACTTCGTCGCCTCCGAGTACGCCACCGGTGAGGACGCCGTACGCACCAGGGAGTTCCTCAAGACCCTGCTGTGACGGCCTTGACGCGGCGTCGACGCAGCAGGTCGAGGTCGGCCTGCCCGCGGGCGGCGGCCTCGGCGATCATCACCGGCGTCAACCGCTCGAAGACGCCCACCGTCGCCCACGATCGGAACCGGTCACGGGTGGTGGACCATGGCCCGTACCCGGCAGGCGGATCCCGCCGTGGGCCGCCCGCACGAAACCGCCGCACCACCGCGTTGAACTGCTGCCGCAGGTCCGGGATCGGGCCTCGCTCACCCGAGGGCAGGCGAGGCTCGACCAAGGACCACTCTTCGCCGGTGAGGTCTCCACGCGCCATGGTGACGGCCTACCAGGGCCCGGAAACCACAGCGCAGCGAATCCCTTGCTCCCCGCAAGCCCCCGTTCATGCTTTCGACGTCTTGGTCGGCGGGGCGTCATCCTTGCTTCGGGAGGTGGATGACGCCCCGACCGGCTCACCAGGTCTTGCCGGCCTGCTCCCGGATCGTACGGTTGATCCGGTTGAAGAAGTTGGTCAGCGCGATCTCCAGATTGATCGCGGACAGCTGCTTCTCGTCGAAGTGGGCGGCGGCGGCCTCCCAGATCTCGTCGGTCACGCCCGGCGCGCCGTCCTGGATCCGGGTGGCGGCCTCGGTCAACGCGAGCGCGGCCCGCTCCGCCTCGGTGAAGAACGGCGTCTCGCGCCAGGTGACCACGTTGTGCAGCCGCTCGTCGGTCTCCCCGTGCTTCTTGGCCGAGGCGACCCCGGCGAAGACGCACGGGCTGCAGCCGTTGATCTGGCTGGCCCGCAGGTGGACCAGCCCGAGCACGAGCGGGTCGACGCCACCGGCGTGAATCGCCTTGTAGAGGTGCTGGATCGCCGTCATCACGTCGGCGTTCGCCCGGCTCTTCATGCGTGCTTCCATCGGATCTGCTCCTTCATCGGTTACCTGGGCCCGTCCGGGCCCGTCATCACCCATGACGGAACAGATTCGAGGAAGGTAACAACATGTCCGATACCAGCCCGACGGACCCGGTGGGCGAGGCGTTCGAGGCCCAGCGCGACCGGCTGCGCGCGGTCGCCCACCGCATGCTCGGATCGCACGCCGACGCCGAGGACGTGGTTCAGGAGGCCTGGCTGCGGCTCTCCCGCCAGGACGCGGCGACCATCGACAACCTCGCAGGCTGGCTGACCACGGTGGTCGGCCGGATCAGCCTGGATGTCCTGCGGTCGCGCCAGGTCCGCCCTGAGGCGTCCTACGACGACCGGTTGGCCGAACTCGTCGTGACGGTCGACGACAGCCCCGCGCCGGAGGACGACGTGCCGCTCAGCCGCCGTGCGCCTCGGGCTCTCCGCCCAGCGTCGCCTGGACGGCCTCGTCGACGATGAGGCGCATGGCGTGCTCGGCCGCCGCGGCGTCTCCCGCCTGGACCGCCTGCGCGACCTCCGCGTGCCACCGGATCGCCGCCGGCTCGGGGTGGGCCGGCATCAGGTGGTGGTGCGTCCGGCCGGTCAGCACCTCGGCGACCACCTCGGTGAGCGCGCCCAGCATCTCGTTGCCGGAGGCCTCCAGCAGGGTGCGGTGGAAGAGGATGTCCGCGGCCAGGTACGCCCGGAGGTCGCCGGACCTGCCGTGCACGGCCATCTGCATGACGGCGCCGGTCAGCGCGCCGCACTGCTCGGGGGTCGCGTGGCGCGCGGCGAGGGCGGCGGCCACCGGCTCGACCCCGCGGCGCAGCTCGCCGAGCGACCTGAGCTGCCCGTCGCGGTCGTCTCCGGCGAGCCGCCACCGGATGACCCGCGGGTCGAAGAGGTTCCACTCCGCGCGCGCGGCCACGATGACGCCGACCCGGCGGCGGCTGCTCAGCAGCCCCATCGACTCCAGGACGCGGATCGTCTCGCGGATCACCGACCGGGACACGCCGAACCGGAGCTCCAGCTCCTCGATCTTCAGCACCTGACCGGCGGCGAGAGCGCCCGAGACGATCAGCGAGCCGAGCTCGTCGAGGACGCTCCGGTGCAGCCCTCCGGCGGCCTGGTCGTTGGCACCCACGGTGGCCAATCATCTCATGATTTTTCACCTTTCCCACCAGACGGCGGAAAAGATATGATTTATTGCGATTTAATCTTGATCACATATGTCTAATCATGTCAGGCTTACGCAAAGCTCGACATGAGAGGTCTTCCCCATGAGTCCCACCCAGGATCCCGGCAACCCGGTCCCCTCCGCCCCGCTGCTCGTCGTCATGGGCGTGACCGGCTCGGGCAAGACCACCGTGGGCGCCGCCCTCGCCCAGCGGCTGCGGGTGCCGTTCGCGGACGGAGACGACTTCCACAGCGAGGCCAACGTCGCCAAGATGTCGGCCGGCATCCCGCTCGACGACGGCGACCGGATGCCGTGGCTGCGGGCGGTCGGGGCCTGGCTCGCCGGGCACGCCGCCACCGGCGGCGTGGCGAGCTGTTCCGCGCTCAGGCGGAGTTACCGCGACATCCTGCGGCGGTCGGCGCCGGCGGTGCGCTTCGTGCACCTCCACGGCGGGATCGAGGTCGTACGCCGCCGCGTGGCCGACCGGCCGGGGCACTTCATGCCCGCCTCACTGGTCATCTCGCAGTTCGAGACCCTGGAGCCCCTCGGACCGGACGAGCACGGGATCGTCCTCGGCCTCGACAGGCCCGTCGACGAAATCGTGGAGGCCTACCTCGCCGCGGCCGCCCCCCGGGCGCGGTCGCACCCGCCGTCGCCCGCCGAACCGGCCCGGCCCGGGAACCCCGGCGAGGCCGCAAGCGCGACATGAGCGCCGTCCTGACGGCACCCGGCGCACCGCCCGTCCCGCTCTCCCCCGGCGACCTGCTGCAATGGTGAGGTGAGCGATCTGGAGGTGGCGATCCTCGTCGGACTGCAGGCATCGGGCAAGACCACCTTCCACCGGCGGGTCCTCGCGGCGACGCACCGGCGTCACCGGCAGGCGCGGGGACCACACCTCGCAGCCCTCTCAGATGCGATGTGAACGTGACAGTAAGCCGGGTGATTGCCAGGGATACTGGGTGTTCAAGCCGGAATATGCGAAGGTATGGTGATTGGTCGTGACGACGTTTCGGATCAGCGAGGCCGCCGCGCTGCTCGGGGTCAGCCCCGACACCGTCCGCCGGTGGATCGACGCCGGCCGGCTCCCCGCCCGCCGGGACGAGCACGGCCACCGGATGGTCGCCGGCGTGGATCTGGCCGCGTTCGCGCGCTCCCAGATCGAGGCCGGGGACGGCGCGGGGCACTCCTCGGCGCGTAACCACTTCCGCGGGATCGTGACCGAGGTGATCAAGGACGCGGTGATGGCCCAGGTGGAGATCGCCGCCGGGCCGTACCGGGTGGTGTCGCTGATGAGCCGGCAGGCCGCCGACGAGCTGGGCCTGGAACCGGGGGTGGTGGCGGTCGCCGTGATCAAGTCCACCAACGTCGTCGTGGAGATCCCCGACCACGCCCGTGCGGCGAACCAGTAAGGAGCCCCCGGTGTTCAGGCGTCTTTTTGCCCGGCGGGTCGTCACGGCCCTGCTCGCCCTCACCCTGGCCGCGGCCCTGTCCGGCTGCGGCTCCGGTGACCCGGCCACCTCCGCGGCCGCCACGTCCGGCGGGGCCGGCACGTTGACGGTGTTCGCCGCCGCGTCGCTGACGGGGACCTTCACCGAGCTGGGCAAGGCCTTCGAGGCCGCCCACCCGGGCACGAAGGTGACGTTCAACTTCGGCTCCAGCGCCACCCTGGCCCAGCAGATCGTCCAGGGCGCCCCCGCGGACGTGTTCGCCGCCGCCAGCCCGGCCACGATGAAGACCGTCACCGACGCCTCACTGGCCTCCGGCCCGGTCACGTTCACCCGCAACAGGCTGCAGATCGCCGTCCCGGCCGGCAACCCGGCCAAGGTGGACGACCTCGCGGATCTGGCCGACCCCCGGGTCAAGGTCGCCCTGTGCGCCGAGCAGGTGCCCTGCGGAGCCGCGGCGGTCAAGGCGCTGGACGCCGCGGGCCTGAAGGTCACCCCGGTCACCCTGGAGCAGGACGTCAAGGCCACCCTGACCAAGGTCGAACTCGGCGAGGTCGACGCCGCCCTCGTCTACCGGACCGACGTGATCGCCTCCGCCGGCAAGGTGCGGGGCGTCGACTTCCCGGAGGCTGGCAAGGCGGTCAACGACTACCCGATCGCCGCCCTGACCAAGGCGCCCGCCGGGCCGGCGGCCCAGCGGTTCGTCGACCTGGTGCTGTCGCGGCAGGGCAGGGACGCGCTGACCGGGGCCGGCTTCGAGGCCCCCTGACCTCCGATGCGACCTTCCGAGACGACCACCGGGCGGGGCGGTGCCCGGCCCCGGCCCGGCCGGCCGGGCCGCCCCTCCGACGGCGTGGCGGGCCGCCTCCCATGGGTGCTGGTCGTGCCCGCCGTGGCCGGCATGGTCTTCCTGGTGCTGCCGCCGGCCGGGCTGCTGATCCGCGCCCCCTGGCCCACCCTGCTCGAAAGGCTGGGCGAGCCGCAGGTGCTGGAGGCGCTGCGCCTGTCGCTGGTGACCGCGACCATCGCCACGCTCGTCTGCCTGCTGCTCGGCGTGCCGCTGGCCTGGCTGCTGGCCCGGGTCTCCTTCCCCGGCCGCCGCCTGGTGCGGGCGTTGATCACCGTTCCGCTGGTGCTGCCGCCCGTGGTGGGCGGCGTCGCCCTGCTGCTCGTGCTGGGACGGCGCGGCCTGGTCGGCCAGTGGCTGGAGCAGGCGTTCGGCTTCTCCCTGCCGTTCAGCACCGCCGGGGTGGTGGTCGCCGAGGCGTTCGTCGCGATGCCGTTCCTGGTGATCAGCGTCGAGGGCGCGCTGCGCGCCGCCGACCTCCGGTTCGAGGAGGCCGCCGCCACCCTGGGTGCCTCCCGCTGGACCGTCTTCCGCCGCGTCACCCTGCCCCTGGTCGCCCCGGGCATCATGGCCGGGGCGGTGCTGTGCTGGGCCCGCGCGCTGGGCGAGTTCGGCGCCACCATCACCTTCGCCGGCAACTTTCCCGGCCGCACCCAGACCATGCCGCTGGCCGTCTATCTCGCCCTGGAGACCGAACCGGAGGCCGCGATCGTGCTCAGCCTCGTCCTGCTGGCCGTCTCCGTCGTCATCCTGGCGGGCCTGCGTGACCGGTGGGTGACCGGCCCGTGACGTCGTCCCCGCTCCTCCGGGCCCACCTCGTCGTCGACCGGCCCGCCTTCCGCCTGGACATCGACCTGGAGGTCGCGTCCGGTCAGGTCGTGGCGTTGCTCGGCCCCAACGGCGCGGGCAAGACCACCGCGTTGCGCGCGCTGGCCGGGCTCACCGCGCTGTCCGGTGGGCGGATCCTCCTGGACGGCGAGGCGTTGCACGACCTGCCGGCCGAGCGCCGCCCGATCGGCGTGGTCTTCCAGGACTACCTGCTGTTCCCGCACCTGTCGGCCCTGGACAACGTCGCCTTCGGCCCCCGCTGTCACGGCGCCGCCAAGCACGAGGCGCGCCGCGTCGCCGCGGCCTGGCTGGATCGCGTCGGCCTGGCCGGCCACGCCGCCGCCCGGCCCCGGCAACTGTCCGGCGGGCAGGCCCAGCGCGTCGCGCTCGCCCGCGCCCTGGCCGTGCGGCCCCGCCTGCTGCTGCTGGACGAGCCCCTGGCCGCGCTGGACGCCCACACCCGCCTGGAGATCCGCTCCCAGCTCCGCCGCCACCTGGCCGACTTCGACGGCGTCACCGTCCTGGTCACCCACGACCCGCTGGACGCCATGGTGCTCGCCGACCGGCTGGTCGTCGTCGAGCACGGCGCCGTCGTCCAGGAGGGGGCACCGGCCGAGGTCGCCCGCCGCCCCCGCACCGACTACGTCGCCCGCCTGGCCGGCCTCAACCTGCAGCGGGGTACCGCCACCGGCCGGCACGTCGAGGTCGGCGAGATCCTGTTCAGCGTCGCCGAACCCCTCGACGGGCCGGCGTTCGTCGCTTTCGCCCCCAGCGCGGTCGCCCTCCACCGCCACCGGCCCGAGGGCACCCCCCGCAACCTGTGGCAGGCCACGATCGACGGCATCGAACGCCACGGCGACAACGTCCGCATCCACCTGGACGGGCCGATCACCGCTTGGGCCGACGTCACCCCGGCCGCCGTCGCCGACCTCGACCTGGTCCCCGGCCGGCGGATCTGGGCCGCGGTCAAGGCCACCGAGACCCACGCCTACCCCGCGTGAACGGGCGGCGGGCGCGGCCCACCCGCCCGGCGCGGGCCGTCGGGGCGACCCGCCCGGCGCGGGCCGTCGGGGCGACCCCCGGCGTCACCGGGTTCCGGGGCCGGTTCGCGCCGTGACGTGCCACGTCCCGGTCCCCGGGGTGCGCGGTATGAACGTGACACTGCACTTGTGGGGCGGATGTAACTGTGCGGAAACGGCGATTGTGACAACCGTGTAACAGGTCCTTCTTATGGTGCGGTGCGTGACGCACCCGCCGCCGGCTGGGGCGGTGGCCAGGAAGGGACTCAGGTGACGGCAACCGGCCCGGATATCACCACTTCGACGGTGAAGACAGTCTGCTCGTACTGCGGTGTCGGCTGCGGGATGGTGCTCGAGGTCGCGCGGGACGCCGACGGGCGGCGCACGGTGGTCAGGGCCTCCGGTGACAGGTCCCACCCCGCCAACTCCGGCCGCCTGTGCACCAAGGGCGCGACCAGCGCCGACCTGCTCGCCGCCCCGGGGCGGCTGGCCACGGCCCTGGTGCGGACGGATCGCGGTGCCGAGCCCGCGGCCACGGACGTGGACGCCGCGATCACGGAGACCGCGCGGCGGCTGCGCCGGATCCTGGACGAGCACGGCCCGGACGCGCTGGCCTTCTACGTGTCGGGCCAGATGACGTTGGAGGCGCAGTACCTGGCCAACAAGCTGGCCAAGGGGTTCGTCCGGACCAACCAGATCGAGTCCAACTCCCGGCTGTGCATGGCCAGCGCGGGCAGCGGTTACAAGCTGTCGCTGGGTTCGGACGGCCCGCCCGGTTCGTACGAGGACTTCGAGCACGCGGACGTCTTCTTCGTCATCGGCGCCAACATGGCCGACTGTCACCCGATCCTGTTCCTGCGGCTGATGGAGCGGGTGAAGGCGGGCGCCACGCTCATCGTGGTCGATCCCCGGCGTACCGCCACCGCCGCCAAGGCCGACCTCCACCTGCAGATCAGGCCGGGCACGGACCTGGCCCTGCTCAACGGGCTGCTGCACCTGCTGGTCGAGAACGGGCACGTCGACGAGGGCTTCATCGCGGAGTTCACCGAGGGCTGGGAGGCGATGCCGCCGTTCCTGCGGGACTACCCGCCCGCGAGGGTCGCCGAGATCACCGGCCTGGCGGAGGCGGACATCCGCCGCGCCGCCCGGCTGATCGGCGAGGCCGGCGAGTGGATGAGCTGCTGGACGATGGGCCTGAACCAGAGCACGCACGGCACCTGGAACACCAACGCCCTGTGCAACCTGCACCTGGCCACCGGCGCGATCTGCCGTCCGGGCAGCGGCCCGTTCTCGCTGACGGGCCAGCCCAACGCCATGGGCGGGCGCGAGATGGGCTACATGGGGCCGGGCCTGCCCGGACAGCGCTCCGTGCTGGTGGAGGAGGACCGCCGCTTCGTCGAGGACCTGTGGGGCATCGCGCCGGGAACGCTCCGGACCGACGTCGGCAGGGGCACCGTCGAGATGTTCTCCCGGATGGCCGACGGCGGGATCAAAGCGTGCTGGATCATCTGCACCAACCCGGTCGCGTCGGTCGCCAACCGCAGAAGCGTCATCCAAGGGCTGGAGGCCGCCGAGTTCGTCGTCACCCAGGACGCCTTCACCGAGACCGAGACCAACTCCTACGCCGACGTGGTGCTCCCGGCCGCCCTGTGGGCGGAGAGCGAGGGGGTGATGATCAATTCCGAGCGCAATCTGACCCTGCTGCGGCCGGCGGTGGAACCGCCCGGCCAGGCGCTGCCGGACTGGCAGATCATCGCTCGTGTCGCCTGCGAGATGGGCTTCGCCGACGCCTTCGACTACGGCTGCGCCGAGGAGGTCTTCGAGGAGATCAAGCGGGCCTGGAACCCGAAGACCGGTTACGACCTGCGCGGCGTGACCTACGACCGGCTGCGGGCCACGCCGGTGCAGTGGCCCAGCGCGTCCGCCGACGGCGGCGACCGCAACCCGATCCGCTACCTCAACGACGGTGTCAGCCAGGAGCTCGCCGAGGGCCCCGGCGGGGCCCGGCCCCGGCTGTCCTTCCCGACCGCGAGCGGCCGCGCGGTGTTCTTCCCCCGCCCGCACCTGCCGCCCGCCGAGCTGCCCGACGACGACTTCCCCTTCGTCCTGAACACCGGGCGGCTCCAGCACCAGTGGCACACCATGACCAAGACCGGCAAGGTCGCCAAGCTCAACAAGCTCAACCCGGGGCCCTTCGTGGAGATCCACCCGCGGGACGCGGACGCCCTGGGCGTCGCCGAGGGCGACTCGGTGGAGGTCGCCTCCCGGCGCGGACGGGCGGTGCTCCCGGCCGTGGTGACGGACCGGGTGCGGCCGGGTGACTGCTTCGCGCCCTTCCACTGGAACGACCTGTTCGGCGAGTACCTCAGCGTCAACGCCGTGACCAACGACGCGGTCGACCCCATCTCCTTCCAGCCGGAGCTCAAGGCCTGCGCGGTCTCCCTCACCAGGGTCGCGGTGGATCCCGGCGCCGCGGACGACGACGGCGGCGGCGTGCACGCGGATCCCGTCGCCGCCGCCCCGCCCGCGGGCGGCAGCGCGGCGGAGCTGGCCCGGCTGCTGGGACTCCCGGACGTCTCCCCGCCCGTGCTCGCCGCAGGCGAACGCCGCTACCTGGCCGGTTTCCTGGCCGGGCTCCGCGCGGCGCCGCCGTCCGGCGGCGCCGTGCCGGTGCTGCCGGAGCTCGCGCCCCTCGACCCGGACCACCTGCTGTGGATCAACGGCACGCTGGCGGGGCTGTTCTCCCGGACGCCGCCGGCCCGGCCCGGCGCCCCGGGCCCGGCGGGGGCGCGGGAGATCCCCGAGGTCGAGGGACGTCAGCTGGTCGTCCTGTGGGCCTCCCAGACCGGCAAGGCGGAGGACTTCGCCACCGCCACCGCCCGCCGCCTGACCGAGACCGAACGGGCCCCGACCGTCCTCAGCATGGCCGACTGCACCCCGGCGGCCCTCCCCCGCGGCGCGGATCTGCTGGTCATCACCAGCACCTTCGGCGACGGCGACGCCCCCGACAACGGCACCGGTTTCTGGGAGTCGCTCGCCGCGCCCGAAGCACCGCGCCTGGACGGCATCCGCTACTCGGTTCTGGCCTTCGGCGACTCCAGCTACGACGACTTCTGCGGGCACGGGCGCCGTCTCGACCGGCGTCTCGAAGAGCTCGGCGCCGTGCGCCTGCTCCCGCGCGTGGACTGCGAGCCGGACGACGAGCGGCCCGCCCGGCAGTGGCTCGACCGGGTGCTCCAGGCACTGGCCACGCCCCCGGCGACGGCGGGCGCCGCCTCCGGCCCGGCCCCCGGCGGAGTCGGCACCGGCCGAGGCGGCGCGGCGAGCCCGGCCCCGGCCCGGTACGGCAAGAACGCGCCGCTCACCGCACGGCTCTCGGGCAACCGCCTCCTCAGCCTGCCCGGCGCGGGCAAGGAGGTGCGGCAGTTCGTCGTCGACACCGGCGACGCCACCCTGCCGTACGAGGCCGGTGACGCGCTGGGCGTCTGGCCGGTCAACCATCCCGACCTCGTCGCGGAGTGGCTGGCCGTCACCGGCCTGGACCCGGCCGCCCCCGTCGACCTGGCCGACGGCTCGATGCCGCTCGGTGAGGCCCTCCACCGCCACCAGGACATCACCAGGATCACCCCTGATCTGCTCCGGTTCGTCGCCGACCGCACCCGGGACCGCCATCTGAGGAAACTCCTGCGCCCGGACAACAAGAACGAGCTGGCGCAGTGGATCTGGGGCCGGCAGGCCGTCGACGTCGTCGCCGAGTTCCCCGTCCGCGCCACCGCGCAGGAATGGGCCGACGTCCTCAAACGCCTGCAGCCCCGGCTCTACTCCATTTCCTCCAGTCCGCTCACCAGCCCCCGCGAGATCCGTCTGACGGTGTCGGTGGTGAGGTTCGACAACCAGCACGGCAGGCGGCGCAACGGCGTGTGCTCGGCCCACCTCGCCGACGCCCCCGCCGGCAGCCCCGTACCGGTCTTCGTCCAGCGCTCACCCCATTTCCGGCCCCCGGCCGACCCCGCCGCGCCGATGGTGATGGTCGGTCCCGGGACGGGCGTCGCACCCTTCCTCGGTTTCCTCGACGAGCGCCGCGCCCGTGGCGATCACGGACGCAACTGGCTGTTCTTCGGCGAGCAGCACCGCGCCACCGACTTCTACTACCGGGAGGAACTCTCCGGCCTGCACCGGGAGGGCACCCTGACCCGGCTGGACCTGGCCTTCTCCCGGGACCAGCGCGCCAAGGTCTACGTCCAGGACCGGATGCGCGAACACGGCGCCCGGCTCTGGTCCTGGCTCCGGGACGGGGCCCATCTCTACGTCTGCGGAGACGCCGGACGCATGGCCAAGGACGTCGACCGCACCCTGCGCGAGATCGCCAAGGTCCACGGCGGCCTGACCGAGGACGGCGCCGACGCCTACGTCAAGAAGCTGGCCGCCGACAAGCGCTACGCCCGCGACGTGTATTAGGGCCGGTATCGAGGAGAGGGCGCTACCGGAAGGCGGCCTGAACGCTGTCGAAGGACTCGAGGTCCTCGACCGCCTGGGCCATCCGCGTGACGTTGATGGCGCTGAACTCCTTCGGCTGCATGTCGGGCTGCAGGCGTCCGGCGCCGATCGTGAACAGCCAGAACGCCAGCGCGTGGAAGACCTGCCGCCGGTAGGTCGTCCACGCCTCCGCGAAGGACGGTGGCTCGCCGCCGGCCCTCTTCAGCTCGTCGAGGTACAGGGCGAGCAGGTCGCGTTCCCACGCCCGCCTGTCGTCCACGGTGAGCGCCGACGTCAGCGCGTACGTGACGTCGCCCGCCCACTGGCCCTTCGTCAGGCACTGCCAGTCGTAGAGCCCCATGGTCTTCTGCCCGGTCACGTACCAGTTGCCGATGTGCACGTCGGTGTGCAGAAGCGTCACCGGCGGCCGTGAGTTCAGGTCGAGGGAGCGCATGAACGCGGGCCACAGCTCCGAGCACCGGCGCAGCACGGACCCTGGCATGATCTCCTGCGACACCTTGACACCGTTGTCCATGACGCCTTGGAACCCGGCGAGCTCGTTGAGATTGACCTGGAACTCCTCAGAGCTCTTGAGCCAGGTGAATTCGGACTCCAGCCGAGGGCTGTTCCAGAAGGCGCCGTGGAGGGCGGCCAACTGCGTCACCATGCTCTCGGCCATCGGGCGGTCGACGTACACCTGCGGGTTCCCCGGCCGGGCGTCCCGTGTCGTCATGACGTCCTCAAGGAGGAACATCGAGCGCCAGGACCGCTCGTCGTACGCCGCGAAGTAGCCGATCGGCGCCTCCATGGACAGGCCCGGCCGGATGAGCCGGTAGTAGCGCGCCTCGCCGGAGATCGCTCCCGCCGGGCCCACCAGCATGCGCGAGAGCAGTCTGGCGGTGTATTTGGCGAACAGGGCCTCCGGCAGCCCGGCTTCACGACCGGCCTCGTTGTAGGACACGGTCATCGCCTGGCGGGACGTCGTCCCCTCGCTGCCCCCGCGGAACTCCACTCCGACCACACGGGCATCCGGGTGGTCCTTGCAGAGAACGGCTGTGAGCCACTCTTCCGCGATGTCGCCCCGTGTTCCCGGTATGTCCTCCGCACCGGTGACGGGCGGCCTCACAATTCGCTCCCGGAAAGTGTGACCGACGATGCGTAACATCGAACCGGCCAGTCGTGCCTTCGCCGAAACGCTCAATTGAGCTCCTCGTGGTGATTGGGAGGACCCGTCGCCGGCTGGACCTCGCAGGGGACGTCGAGCGACAGGCCGCGTCCGCTGCTCGCCCCAGCCGGAAGGCACGATGCCATCCCGGGTTGTGAATGACTTGAACGTCTTTTCGGGGACCTGCCGCAAGACTTTTCAAGTCGGCCACAACGCTGCCTGCGATCATGGCCCTTCTCGGGAGACGAGTTCTCATCCCCGCGCCGGGGAGGTGCCGATGAGCTCGTAGGCCTCGGGTTTCACCCTCAGGGTCCGCGCCCAGTACTCGAAGCTGAAGCCCGGCCAGAATGAACGATTCTTTCCGTTCTCGTCCAGGTACAGGCTCGTGCAGCCGCCCTCGGTCCAGACGAGCCGCTCCAGCCGCCGCTGGAGGCGGTCGTTGTAGGCCCGCTGCACCTCCGGCCGCACGTCCAGGGCCCTGGCCTTGGTGCGGGACAGCAGCCGCAGGCAGTCCACGACATACCGGACCTGGGACTCGATCATGAACACGACCGACGTGTGGGCGAGGTTGGTGTTCGGGCCCAGCATGAAGAACAGGTTGGGGAAGCCTGAGGTGCTCACGCCCAGGTACGCCTCCATGCCACCGCTCCAGGCGTCCTGGAGCGTGAGGCCGTTCCTTCCGACGATCCGCCGGCCGTCGAGCGCGTCGAGGACCTTGAAGCCGGTGCCGTAGATGATCACGTCTACCTCGTGCTCCCGGCCCGCGGCGTCGACGATCGACCGCTCCCCGATCTCGGTGATCCGGTCGGTCACCAGCTCGACGTTGTCCCTGGTGAGGGTCGGATAGTAGTCGCTGGACAGCAGGATCCGCTTGCAGCCGATCGTGTAGTCGGGGGTGAGCCTGGCCCGCAGCCCGGGGTCGGGGACCTGCTTGGCCAGGTGCCGCTCGGCCACCCGCTGGTGGACCTTCATCAGCCGGGGATCGATCGTGTAGCCCATCGCCCGGGTCTCCAACAGCCAGTAGACCAGCCCGCGCAGCGTCCTCGCGGCGCCGGGCATCCGCAGGGCCCGGCGCATCCGCTCCGGGATGGCGACGTCGGGCTTGGGATGGATCCACGGCGGCGTCCGCTGGAACACCTGCAGCCGCCCGGCCTGCTCGGCCACCACCGGCACGAACTGCACGGCCGACGCGCCGGTGCCGATGACCGCGACCCGCTTGCCGGTCAGGTCGCAGGAGTGGTCCCACTGGGCCGAATGGAACGCGGTCCCCGTGAAACGCTCACGACCGGGGATGTCCGGGATCGACGGCACGTGCAGGGCGCCGATGCCCGACACGACCGCGTGGGTCTGGAACGACTCTCCGCCGGACGTGGACACCCGCCAGATGGCCCGGTCGTCGTCGAACTCGAACGCCGACACCTCGGTGCCGTAGCGGATGTGCGGGGTGATGCCATATTTGTCGACGCAGGCCCGCATGTAGTCCCAGATCTCCGGCTGCGGCGAGAACAGCCGTGACCAGCCGGGGTTGAGCTCGAACGAGAACGAGTACAGCGGGGAGGGAACGTCGCAGGCGCATCCGGGGTAGGTGTTGTCACGCCAGGCGCCACCGAGGTCGGCGGACTTCTCCAGGATCACGAAGTCGTGATATCCCGCTTCCTTGAGCTTGATCGCCATGCACAACCCGGCGAAACCTGAGCCGACGATCGTGATACCCGGCCTGCGCACGCAGCCTCCCCGTCCTTGAGCGGATCTTCTCCACGATGAGGTACCGACCGGATGTCACCCGTAGGAGGCACCCGCGGTTCTCGACGGCCGATGATGAGGGAGGGGACTTGTCGTTCACTTGTCAGATCCAGGACCTGTATCGAAGTTGTCCGTGGTGGCGTGTGAGTCGGTCCGACATGCCGGACGGACCGTAGATCGGCAACGGGTTGTGAGCATTTACCACAAAAACCCGAACGACTGACCGGACGAAATAACGGAGCCCCGATCCCCGCGGAAAAGGGCGCCGGGGCTTTGCCGTTCCGGCGGATGACGAGAAGTCGTCCACAGGCGGGCGGATAGTTGATCATCCGCCAGACTGACGCCGTCTCCGCTGTGCGCGACTCATACTTTGGCCTGCGCTACGCCCTCTCTCTGGACGTATTCGCATGCAGAGCCGTCTCTCCGGACGTATTCGCATGCAGAAAGGAACCAAAGAAGATGAGAACGTACAGCAAGGCAGTAAACGCCGCAATGGTGGCCGTTTCAGCGGCGGTCCTGGCCGTGATCTCGCCCGCACCGGCCGCGTCTGCGGAGACGGTGACGATCAAGGTCGTACCGGCCTACTCCGAGACCCAGCAGGAGTCTGTCTCCTGGTTCGTCTGCCCCACCAACCAGGTGCTCACGGGGCGGTCGCACAAGGGGGACGAGAACGCCGACACGACGTACACCTGTAGCTGGATTTTCATCAACGACGAGCAGGTGAAGGTGAGCATCGGTGACTGGAGCCTCAGCCAGAAGGAGAGCAACTCCAGCTACTCCTCCCCGCCGGACCAGGCGCTCGTCGGGCGCCGGCACGCCCTGGACGAGAACGGCCCGACCCTGTACCGCTCCGCCTCCCTGTCGTGGCGGGGGAAGACGGTGCGGCTGATCGATCCCGTGTGGACCGGCGACCTCAAGGAGAGCAACCACAACTACCAGACCGACACCCAGCGGGTCCTGATCGGTCGTGCGCACTCCGGGGACGAGAACGGCAACACCCGCTACCAGCACGCCTACGTGACCATCGACGCCTGACCCCGGAAAGAAGGACGACATGAAGAAGGTCGCGTTCGCCGCGCTCACGGTCGCCGCCGTCGCGGCGCTGAACATCCCGGCCCCGGCCTCGGCGGCGACGATCAAGGTCGAGTACGTCTACAGCGGAACCGTGCAGGAGTCGGGGGACGAGTTCAGCTGCCCGGCGGGCCAGGTCATGACCGGACGGTCGCACTACGGGGACGAGAACGCCGACACCACCTACCAGTGCAGTTGGATCTTCATCAACGACGTGCAGGTGGAGGTGTTCAGCGGCGACTGGTTCGGCTACGCGAAGGAGAGCAGGTCGAACTTCTCCGCGCCGCTCGACCAGGTGATCGTCGGGCGCCGGCACCACGGTGACGAGAACGGTGCCACCGAGTACAAGACCGCGGCTCTCTACTGGCAGGAGCGCCAGGTCCGCATCACCGACCGGACGTGGACGGAGCCCTACACCGAGAGCAGCCACACCACGCAGGCCGGTGTCAACCAGGTCATGACGGGGCGCAACCACAGCGGTGACGAGAACGGCAAGACGCAGTACCAGTACGGAACGGTGACGTTCGCGGGCTGACAGAGCCGATCGCCGCCCGTCCCCCCGGGGCGGCGGTCTTGTCGCAGTCGAGGGTCCAGTACGGCCGGCCCCCGCTCGTCGAACGCGTGGATCACATCTCGCACCGGGAGCCGCGCGCCGGCGACCCCCTGTGCGGCCCATGGCCCGCGGTCCAATAATGTCCAGACCATGAGCACTCACTTTGACGTCGTCGTCGTCGGCGCGGGCCCCGGGGGATACACCGCGGCGGTCCGGGCCGCCCAGCTCGGCCTGCGCACGGCCGTGATCGAGGAGAAGTACTGGGGCGGTGTGTGCCTGAACGTGGGGTGCATCCCGTCCAAGGCGCTGCTGCGCAACGCCGAACTGGCCCACATCTTCACCCGCGAGGCCAAGACCTTCGGCATCCGCGTCGAAGGCAACGTCACGTTCGACTACGGTGAGGCGTTCGCGCGCAGCCGCAAGGTGGCCGACGGCCGCGTCAAGGGCGTGCACTACCTGATGAAGAAGAACGCCATCACCGAGATCGACGGGCACGGCGTCTTCGTCGACGCCAACACGATCCGGGTGAACGACCAGACGGTCACCTTCGACCACTGCATCATCGCCGTCGGCGCGACCACGCGGCTGCTGCCCGGCACCTCGGTCTCCGACCGGGTGGTGACCTACGAGGAGCAGATCCTCAGCCGGGACCTGCCCGCCGACATCGTCATCGCCGGGGCGGGGGCGATCGGCGTGGAGTTCGCCTACGTCATGCACAACTACGGCGTCAAGGTGACGATCGTGGAGTTCCTCGACCGCCTCGTGCCGCTGGAGGACGAGGAGGTCTCCGCCGAGCTGGCCAAGCGCTACAAGCGGCTCGGCATCGACGTGCTGACCTCGACCCGGGTGGAGTCGATCGACGAGTCCGGCCCGAAGGTGCGTGTCACGGTCTCCAGGAACGGCGAGCAGCAGGTCCTGGAGGCGGACAAGGTGCTGCAGGCCATCGGCTTCCAGCCGCGCGTCGAGGGCTACGGGCTGGAGAACACCGGGGTCAAGCTGACCGACCGCGGCGCCATCGACGTCGACGGGCGGGGCCGCACCAGCGTGCCGAACATCTTCGCCATCGGCGACGTGACCGCCAAGCTGATGCTCGCGCACGCCGCCGAGTCGATGGGCATCATCGCCGCCGAGACCATCGCGGGCGCCGAGACGATGGAGCTCGACTTCGTGATGATCCCGCGGGCGACGTACTGCCAGCCGCAGATCGCCAGCTTCGGCTTCACCGAGACGCAGGCCCGCGACCTGGGTTACGACGTCAAGGTGGTGAAGTTCCCGTTCACCGCCAACGGCAAGGCGCACGGCCTGGGCGACGCCAACGGCTTCGTCAAGATCATCGCTGACGACACCCACGGCGAGCTGCTCGGCGCGCACCTGATCGGCCCCGAGGTCACCGAGCTGCTTCCCGAGCTGACCCTGGCCCAGCAGTGGGACCTGACGGTTCACGAGGTCGCCCGCAACGTGCACGCCCACCCCACCCTCGGCGAGGCGGTCAAGGAGGCCATCCACGGACTCGCCGGACACATGATCAACATGTGACCGCGCCGGGCCGCCTTCGGGGCTCAGGCGGCCGTGCCCCGATGGATCAGGCGAAGGCGGCCCGTGCGGCGTTGGCCTGGCAGCGGGATTCCCGCTCGGCAGCCCTGCTCTTCGAGCAGGCCGTCGCGCCGCCCGCGCTCCGCGCTCCGCTGGTCGCGCGCCGCAGCTGCGGGTGCGCGCCGGCGATCTGAACGGGAACCCCGGGAAGCCGCCGGCCGGGACACGGCGCATGGCCCATGCCTACGACGGCCGGTAGCATTGAGCGACCGGCTGCTGGAGGGGAGTCGCGCCCG
>NZ_BAAAVI010000075.1:0-42350 GCF_039534445.1 Streptosporangium fragile
AACCCCGGCCACTCACCCCAGCACCACCCGAGGGGCCCGGCACACACCGGGCCCCCGGTTCAGAACTGAAGAGAAGTGGGATCCGATTGGTGCCGTCGGATCCCACTTTTCCTTTTCTCCGGCCTTGTGTTTTCACCCCTCTCCTCTCGGACAGGATCGCTCAGGTGCCCGGGACGGGCCGCTCAGGCGCTCAGGGCCGTGCTGAGTTCCCTCGCCCGCTCGTTCAGCTCCGCCACCGGCGCCTCGGCCGCGTACGGGTCCAGCCTCCGCCGCAGATCGGTCACGTACGACCGGGTCCTGGCCGACTGCAGGCCCTCGGCCAGCTCCAGCGCCTGCCCCGCGACCGAGCAGGCCTCGCGCAGCTCCCCCGAGGCCAGCAGGCCGGCCGAGAGCAGCGACAGGTTGAACATGCGTCCGCGCACGTAGCGGCCGTCCATCTCCAGCGACCGTCTCGCGTGCCGTACGGTTTCGGGGCCGTCGCCCAGGTCACGGAAGCAGTGGGCGAACTTGGCCGACAGGTAGGCCTCGTCGAAGTAGGAGATCCAGGAGGGTTCGTCGTCGGCCGCGCGCCGGTCGAAGGCCAGTTCCGCCTCGTGGAGGGAGCGCGCGCAGGCCGCGCGGTCGGCCAGCAGGGCGTGCGCGTGGGCTTCCAGCACGTGTGCCTCCGCCAGCAGGGCGAAGACCGCGGCCCGGCGGGCGGAGAGCTGGGCGGCCCTGGCGAGGTCGAGGGCGTGCGCGGGTTGTCCTATATATATGGCCTGGTGGCTCATGCCGGCCAGGATCTCCCCGCCGAGGCCGTGGTCGCCGGCGCTCCGGGCCAGGCGCAGGGCCTGGATGAGGTAGCGCTGGGCGAGACCGTGCTGTTCCAGGTCGTAGGCCATCCACCCGGCCAGCCGGGTCAGCTCGGCCGCGGCGGAGGTCAGCGCCCGGCCCGTGTCCTCGGCGTACGAGCCGTCGCTCAGCAACGGGGTGACCGCCGTATCCAGATATTTCACGACCGCCGAGCGGATCCGGCCGCCGCCGAACCTGTTGTCCAGCTCGCCGAAGGACCGGGTCACCTCCCGGATCGCGGCGATGTCGTCCATGCCGACGCGCCGGGTGCCCCGCCCCTCGGGGCGACCGTCCTGCGGCAGGGTCAGCCAGCGCAGCGCCCCGGCGGAGCCGGCGCCGATCGCGAAGGTCGAGTCGAGCAGGAACCTGCGCCGTTCCACGTCGGCGCGCCACAGTGCTGTCACGGTCGTGATTCCCTCCTGCCAGGTGTGGGTGAACTCCTGCCCGAGACCGAGAGGCGTCAGCGCGACCGGCAGGCCGAGGTCTTCGGGACTGACCGGCCTGCCGAGCCGGAGTGCGAAGATCTCGGCCAGCAGCCCCGGGACGGGGTCTCTCGGCCGCTGGCCGGCGATCCAGCGCAGGACGGAACTGTGGTCGTACTTCAGACCGGGCAGGCCGCGGGCCGCCCCGAGATCGTTGAGCCTGCGGGCCAGCCCCTTGTGGGTGAAGCCCGCCTCGGCGATGAGCCTCTGGAGTGACCGGTTGGGCTGGCGTTCCATAGCTCCCCTGATCCTGAGAACCGACGGCGCGCACGAGGCGTCCGAGCGCACGTCACCTCCGCCCGTGCACACCTTGAGTGCATAGGTAACGGAGCGCTCTTTTTATAGCACGATCTGTGACGAATATCGGCGTTTCCCGAAAGGCGCGGGGAAAGCGAAGGCGCCCCCCGCCGGTCGGGCGGGGGGCGCCTTCGATCGTGTCTGCGCCTGGGTGGGCACGGTCGCGCTCAGCGCGCGCTCACACGCGCGTGCTCACAGGTACGGCTGCGAACCAGGTACGGCGGCGAACCGGGTACCGGAAAACGCCGTACCGGCCGTGGGACGGGAGCGCGCCCGGCAGGACGGACGGGCCGGAGCGCGCTCGGCAGGCGCGTCAGAGGCGGGCGACGCCGTCGACGCGGGCCTGCGCGGAGACCGCGGCGACGACCGCCGGGGCGACGCGCTCGTCGAACGGGCTGGGGATCACGTACTCGGGCGACAGGTCGTCGTCGGAGACGATCCCGGCCAGCGCCTCGGCCGCGGCCACCTTCATGTTCTCGGTGATGGTGGTGGCGCGGACGTCGAGCGCCCCGCGGAAGACGCCGGGGAAGGCCAGCACGTTGTTGATCTGGTTCGGGAAGTCGGAGCGGCCGGTCGCGACCACCCGGGCGTGCTTGCGGGCGAGGTCCGGGTGCACCTCGGGCGTCGGGTTGGACAGCGCGAAGACGATCGAGCCCTCGGCCATCGACGCGATGGCCTCCTCGGAGACCGTCGAGCCCGACAGGCCGATGAACACGTCGGCCCCGGCCAGCGCCTGCTCGGTGGAACCGCGCAGACCGGCCCGGTTGCTCTCGCGCGCCAGGGCCTCCTTCACCGGGTTGAGCCCTTCGCGGCCCTCGTGGATGAGGCCCTTGGAGTCGGCCACCGCGATGTCGCCGATGCCGGCGTTGAGCAGGATCCGGCTGACGGCGATCCCCGAGGCACCGGCGCCGGCGACCACGGCGCGCAGTTCGCCCAGCGGGCGGCCGGTCAGCCGCGCCGCGTTCTTCAGCGCCGCGAGCGTGACGATCGCGGTGCCGTGCTGGTCGTCGTGGAAGACGGGGATGTCGAGGATCTCGCGCAGGCGGTTCTCGACCTCGAAGCAGCGCGGTGCGCTGATGTCCTCCAGGTTGATGCCGCCGAAGGAGGGCGCGAGCCGCACGACGGTCTCGACCAGCGCGTCGACGTCGGTGCAGTCGAGGCAGATGGGCACGGCGTCGACGCCGGCGAACTCCTTGAACAACAGCGCCTTGCCCTCCATGACGGGCATGGCGGCGGACGGCCCGATGTCTCCAAGGCCGAGCACCGCGGTGCCGTCGGAGACGACGGCCACGACGTTGGACACCCAGGTGTACTCGTTCGCCAGCGCGGGCTCGTCGGCGATCGCGCTGCAGACCCTGGCCACTCCCGGGGTGTAGGCGAGCGCGAGGTCGTCGGCGTCGCGGACCGGGACGGTGGAGCGGACTTCCAGCTTGCCCCCGCGGTGCAGGGCGAAGGCCGGATCCAGATCGAGGGCTTGGAGGGCTTCGAGGGAATGAGAGGACGGCGTAACAGCCACAGCGACCCCTGTAGTTCAGTCAGGCAGACGGACAGTTCCTTCGGAGGCGGCCGTAGGAAGCCTGTCCCGGGCTTCGGTAGCCGCTCGGGGCCTGCTCACTGAGCACGGTCGCCTGGAGGGGTACGGGGGTCACCCGTTGCTCGATTGTGCCACATGTTGAGACTCCGGCAGGGGACAGAATCCGCTCGCTCCCGTTGACATGGTGTTAGCCTCGTCACCGTGTAATACTCGAAGTCCCTGTCGTCTCTTACATCGACGGATCCTCCGATGGACCTGACCTCCTATGCCGAGCTGGCCGTGCTGCTGATCAACAGCCCCGACCGGCTGACCGGCCTCGAAGGGCTCCGCGCTCTCCTGGAGGAGGGCGGCCGTTACCGGCCCGGCTGCCGCATCACCCGCGGCGACCTGGAAGCCCTGCGCGACCTGCGCGAAGAGCTCATCACCGTGTTCGAGACGGCGGAAGCCGGCGACGAGGAAACGGTGGTCGACCGGCTCAACTCACTGCTGATCCACCACCCGGTCCAACCGCAGATCTCCGGTCACGACGGCGAGCGCTGGCACATGCACCTGACGGAGGGCGGCCGGATGGCCGACCAGTACGCCGTGGGCGCCGTCATGGGCCTGGCCACGATGGTCACCGACCACGGCGTCGACCGGCTCGGCCTGTGCCAGGCGCCGCCCTGCCGCCGGGCATACCTCGACACCTCCTCCAACCGCTCACGCCGCTACTGCTCGGAGCGGTGCGCGAGCCGGGCCAACGTCGCCGCCTACCGGGCCCGGCAGAAGGTGAGTCAGTGACGTCACCGCCCGGCGCCACCGGGTCACGGGCGGCCCACCGGGTCACGGACGGCCCGCCGCCTACCTGATCCGCCGGAAGTCCGGCCAGTAGCGCAGCACCACCCGGCCGACGATCGCCGACGCAGGCAGCGCGCCGAAGTCCCAGCTGTCGCGGCGGCCGGGGGCGCGCTGGTTGTCGCTCTCCAGCCACCATCCCCCGCCCTCCTCCCAGGCGGCCCGCTTGACGATCAGGACGGAGGGGTCGGACGGCAGCCGGGCGACGACCAGATCGCCGGGGCGCACAGGCGCGCCGCGCCGCACCCAGAGCCAGTCGCCGGGCCGCAGCGCGGGCAGCATCGACTCACCGGTGACGCGCACCATCATTGAGCGCAACCCCCTCCCACGCAGGTGTTCGGAGACGAGTAAGGTCGTTAACCGGACCATTCTGACCCTGGCATCAAGGAAGGATTCCGATGCTCGCACGACTTCTGCGCCCCAAGCGCACCGTGTCGGCGCACTGCGACCTGCCGTGTGGCGTCTACGACCCGGCTCAGGCCCGTATCGAGGCCGAGTCCGTCAAGGCGATCATGGAGAAGTACGCCGCCAACGAGGACCCGGTCTTCCGGTCCCGCGCGCTCACCATCAAGGAGGAGCGGGCCGAGCTGGTCAAGCACCACCTGTGGGTGCTGTGGACCGACTACTTCAAGCCTCCGCACCTGGAGACCTACCCGCAGCTGCACCAGCTGTTCTGGGAGGCCACCAAGCTGGCGGGTGCGGCCGGCGGCAAGGGCACCGTCGACGTGGCGAAGGCCGACGAGCTCCTGGGGAAGATCGACGAGATCTCCAAGATCTTCTGGGAGACCAAGGCCGCCGCGTAGGAGGCCAAGGCCGCTTAAACAGCGCTGAAATGTTGGACAACCAGGCCCCGTGTGGAGTGCGACCACACGGGGCCTGGCCTGTTCAGGTGTCCTATTCGGGTATCTTCAGGTGTTCTTGACGGTGGCAAATCGCCCCGATCGCGAGTCCAATCGGGCCAACCACCGTCTCGGGGCTGTAGGTTGCAGTCAGCGACTCTGCGAGGAGGAACGTGACCGAACACACCGAGGCGCCCGCGGTCGGCATGGGCGGGATCCGCGACGTGGTGAGCGTGCGGTTGCCGGCGGCGAGTGCCTATCTATCCGTGCTGCGTACGGCGACGGCCGCGCTCGCCGTACGGCTGGACTTCACGCTGGACGAGATCGAGGATCTGCGGATCGCGGTCGACGAGGCGTGCGCGATGTTGTTGACCGAGGCCGTTCCGGGCACCGACCTGACCGCCGACTTCGAGCTCACCGGGCAGCTCATGCAGATCCGGGTCGAGGTCAGCACGGTCGGGAACGCGGCTCCCAAGCGCGACGACTTCGCGTGGATGGTGCTCACCGCCCTGGCTGACGACGTGGATGCCGTAACCGACTCCCCCGACCGTATGGCGATCGTCCTGCGCAAGCGCCGAGGCGCGGCGAGGCCGGCGTGACGGAAAGGACTCGTGCCATGGCCGCCAGTGACCACGCGGTGCCCGACCGGGTGCGTGCGCGCCTGCTCTTCGCGGAACTGGTGGAGCTGAACGCCGACGACCCGCGCCGCCAGCGCATCCGTGACGAGCTCGTCGAGCTTCACCTTCCCCTTGTCGAATACCTGGCCCGCCGCTTCCGCAACCGGGGCGAGTGGCTCGACGACCTCACCCAGGTCGCGACCATCGGGCTGATCAAGTCGATCGACCGCTTCGACCTGGCCCGCGGGGTGGAGTTCTCCACGTACGCCACCCCGACGATCGTGGGTGAGATCAAGCGGCACTTCCGCGACAAGGGCTGGGCGGTCCGCGTGCCGCGCCGGCTGCAGGAGCTCAAGCTCTCGCTCACCAAGGCCATCAGCGAGCTCTCCCAGCGGGAAGGGCGCGCGCCCACGGTGACCGAGCTCGCGGCGTTCCTGAAGATGAGCGAGGAGGAGGTGCTGGAAGGGCTGGAGTCGGCCAACGCCTACTCCACGGTCTCCCTCGACGCGCCCGACTCCGGTGACGACGACGCGCCCGCGGTGGCCGACTCGCTCGGCATCGTGGACGACTCGCTGGAGGGCGTCGAATACCGCGAGTCGCTCAAGCCGCTGCTGGAACGCCTGCCCCCGCGTGAGAAGCGGATCCTGCTGCTGCGTTTCTTCGGCAACATGACACAGTCCCAGATCGCCACCGAGCTCGGCATCTCGCAGATGCACGTGTCCCGGTTGCTCGCCAGAACCCTCGCCCAGCTTCGCGAGGGCCTCACCGTGGACGACTAGTCAGGCCCTGTCCTGGTCCCCGTAGAGGGCCTGGGTCGTGGGGGGTGAGAGCAGCGCGACCAGTCCGATCACCGCGACGGCGATCAGCGGGATGCCGATGGCCTGCTGGTCGGACTGGATCAGCGTGACCGCGATCGGAACGGTGAAGATCTGCGTCAGCACGCCCGGGCTCCGCGTCCACCGCTCGGTTCGCAGCATGCCCCAGCCCACCCAGAGCAGTGCCGCGCCGATGAGGAGCCCGAACCCGGCGACGGCGATCGAGCTCGTCAGGTCGGACGGCGCGCCGATCACGGTCTCCACCCCGACGTAGCCGCCGAGCAGCAGTGCGGTGAGGCCTTCCAGCGCCATGACGGCTGCGGCGACGGTGAGGGTCATCGGACGGTTCGGCACGGCCCAACCCTATCGCCGGGACATGCCGCTCTCTTCTCCGCCGCCTACGTACCGTTTCGGGTGGATACGCTGGCCTCATGCGCACGATGCTCCTGGTGAATCCGAAGGCGACCACGACCAACCACCGGACCCGGGACGTGCTCACCAAAGCGCTGAGCGCCGCCATGAACCTGACCGTCGAGGAGACCGCCTACCGAGGGCACGCGGCTCTGCTGGCGCGCAAGGCGCACGCCTCCGGCTTCGACGCGGTGGCCGTGCTCGGCGGCGACGGCACCATCAACGAGACCGTCAACGGGTTGCTGAACCCGGTGGACGGCGGGGGTGACGAGGGCGGCGCGGCGGGCCGGCCGGCGCTGCTGGCGATCCCCGGCGGCAGCGCGAACGTCTTCGCCAGGGCCCTGGGCCTGCCGAACGACCCGGTTCAGGCGGTCGGGGCGGTCCTGGAGGCGATCGGCGAGGGCCGGCGCCGGACCGTCGGGCTGGGCCGGGCGCTCTGGGAGGACCAGAGCAGGTATTTCACGTTCTGCAGCGGCCTGGGATACGACGCCGAGGTGATCCGGGCCGTCGAGGGGATGCGGGGCACCGGCCGCAAGGCCACGCCCGCCCGCTATGTGAACACCGCGTTGCAGCACTATCTCCTGACCGACAAGCGCCGTCCCGCGATGACGGTCGAGGGGCCGGGCGTGCCGGCGGCCGGCGGCATCTTCATGGCCGTGATCTCCAACACCTCCCCGTGGACGTACGTGGGACCGCGGCCGGTCTGCCCGACCCCCTGGGCGAGCTTCGAGACCGGGCTCGACATGCTGGGGCTCCAACGCCTCGGCCTGCCGTCGATGCTGAATCTGATGCCCCAGATCATCGGGGTCCGCGACACTCTTCCGACCGGCCGGCACCTGGTGCAGCTCCATGACGAGAAGGAGTTCACGCTGAGCGCCGAACGGCCGGTGGCTTTCCAGCTCGACGGCGACTACCTGGGAGAGGTCGAGCGCGTAACGTTTTGTTCTATCCCCGATGCGTTACAAGTCTTGGTCTAATCCGTTACATGCGGTCATTGTGTGACGCATCCGACATACATGGCGGGCAAAACCTTCGTCCAAACCTCTTGCGTGTACTGAGCGTGGCTGACAATCTCAACATTGACGTCGGAACGTAGGACCTTTGAGCGGCTACCTCGCTCCCAGGCCACCGGCGATCGAGCGGACAGGACCCCGACCGACCACGGCTCGGGGGCTCGTTCGCGACTGCTAGTGAAACTCTTCACAAAGTGAGCCGACGGAGCCACCGCAAGGGCTCCTGTTACGAAGGAGTGGACGCATGGACTGGCGCCACCGAGCTGCCTGCCGTGACGTGGACCCCGAGCTGTTCTTCCCGATCGGCAACACCGGCCCCGCCCTGATGCAGATCGAAGAGGCCAAGCAGGTGTGCCGCACGTGCACCGTCAGTGAAGCATGCCTCAAGTGGGCCCTGGAGTCCGGCCAGGACGCCGGCGTCTGGGGCGGCCTGAGCGAGGACGAGCGCCGCGCCCTGAAGCGCCGCACGGCTCGCGCCCGCGCCCGCGCGAACGTCTGACGTACCTGACACACGACCCCCGGACGCGCCCCGCGTCCGGTGTCCGCCCCTCCGGCTGAGACCCGCCCCCTCGGCGTCCGGGCCAGGGCGGGCGCCGCACCCCGAACCGCGGCGCGCCCCGCGGCGGCGCCGCGCCGGACGACCCGGCACCTCCCCCTTCCCCCGCCGCTCAGGCCGCGGGGAGGGGGATGGACAGGGTCACCTCGGTCCCGCCGCCCTGGCGCGGCTCGATGGCGAGCCGCCCGGACAGCTCCCCCACCACGAGGGTGCGCACGATCTGCAGGCCCAGGCTGGTCGTGCTGTCGAGGTCGAAGTCCTCGGGCAGCCCGCTCCCGTCGTCGGACACGATGACCTCCAGCCGCTCGGGCCCGCGCGACACGATCACCTGGAGCCGGCCCGGCCGCTGCGCCAGCCCGTGCTGTACGGCGTTCTGCAGCAGCTCGGTGAGAACCATCGCCAGCGGCGTCGCGATCTCCGAGCGCAGCACCCCGAACGTCCCGATCCGGCGGGGCACGACCTTCGCCTCCGGGGACGCGACCTCCCCCGTCATCGCGATCACGCGGTCGGCGATGTCGTCGAAGTCGACCTGCTCCTCCGGCGTGTGGGACAGCGTCTCGTGCACGATCGCGATCGACCCGACCCGCCGCACCGCCTCCTCCAGCGCCTCCCGCCCCTCCGGCACCTGCAGCCGCCTGGCCTGGAGCCGGAGCAGCGCGGCCACCGTCTGCAGGTTGTTCTTCACCCGGTGGTGGATCTCACGGATGGTGGCGTCCTTGGTCATCAGCTCCCGCTCGCGGCGACGCAGCTCGGTGACGTCCCTGATGAGCACCAGCGCGCCGATCCTGCCGCCCCCGACGACCAGGGGAATCGCCCGCAGCTGCACGACCGTGCCGCCCGACTCCACCTCCGTCTCCCTGGGCTCGCGCCCACTGGCGACGATCATCAGGTTCTCGTTGATGGGCTCGTCGGAATAGCACAGCGTGGCGGTCGTGCGGCCCAGCTCGGCGCCGACCAGGTCGGCGTTGAGACCCAGCCGCCGGTAGGCCGACAGGGCGTTCGGCGAGGCGTACGTGACGCGGCCGGCCCGGTCGAGCCGGAGCAGCCCGTCGCCCACGCGCGGCGAGCGGACGAGGATCGGCTCGGCGCCGGAGAACGGGAAGCGGCCCTCGGCCACCATCTGGGCCAGGTCGGAGGCGCTCTGCAGGTAGGTCAGCTCCAGCCGGGAGGGGGTGCGCGCGGAGGAGAGATTCGTCGAGCGCTGGATGACGCCCAGGAAGCGGTCGGCCCGTCGGACCGGGATGGTCTCCTCCCGGACCGGGACCCCGCTCGACCAGTCGGGGTCGCCCTCACGGCAGATGCGCCGCTCGTTCCACGCGGTCTCCAGGAGCACCCGCTCCCCCTTGGGCACGATCATGCCCACGATGTCGTCGTGGTAGACCGTCGGCCCCGTGGTGGGACGCATCTGCGCGATCGCGATCCATCCGGAACCGTCCTTGAGGGGGATCCACAGGATCAGGTCGGCGAAGGACAGGTCCGCCAGGAGCTGCCAGTCGGAGACCAGCGAGTGCGTCCATTCGAGGTCCGCATCGTCGAGCGCGGTGTGACGAACCGCCAGGTCGCTTAGAGTCGGCACTCGTGCATCATGCGTTCTTTGCAGGCCCGAACGCGAATCGGGTGACTTCGACTGCGAAAATGCCGCCTATGGAGCAGATCCCCGATCCGCTGGCGCGGTTGCGCATGGCGGCGGCCACAAGGGAGGCGGCGGGACTGCGGCGGGTCCTGCGCGCCCGTACCCCTGACGACGACGGTCTCATCGACCTGGCCTCCAACGACTACCTCGGCCTGGCCAGGGACGAGCGGCTGGTCGAGGCCGCCGTCACGGCCACCCGGACCTGGGGCACCGGGTCCACGGGCTCACGCCTGGTCACCGGTTCCACGGCCCTGCACGCCCACCTGGAGGCACGCCTGTGCGCCTTCACCGACGCGGCGGGCGCCCTGGTGTTCTCCTCAGGTTACCTGGCCAACCTCGCGGCCGTCGCGGCCCTGGGCCGGGACGCGCTGGTGGTCTCCGAGGCGGGCAACCACGCCTCGATCGTCGACGCCTGCCGGCTCTCGCGCTCCCGCGTGGTGGTCACCCCGCACAAAGACGTCACGGCGGTGGAGAAGGCGCTGGCGGGCCGGGACGAGGAGCACGCGGTCGTGGTCACCGACGCGGTCTTCTCGGTCGACGGGGACCTGGCGCCGCTGGGCGAGCTGCACGCGGCGGCGGCGCGGCACGGCGCGCTGCTGATCGTCGACGAGGCCCACGCGATCGGGGTGATCGGCCCTCGCGGGCAGGGCGCGGTGCACGCGGCGGGACTCGCGGGCGAGCCGGGAATTGTGAGAACGATCACACTCTCCAAGTCGCTGGGAGCCCAGGGAGGTGCCGTGCTCGCCGCCCCCGAGGTGATCCAGACCCTCGTCGACACCGGTCGCTCGTTCATCTTCGACACCGGCCTGGCGCCCGGAAGCGCGGCGGCGGCACTCGCCGCTGTCGATATCCTTCACAATCAGCCCGAACTGCCTAGACTCGTGCGGACCAGGGCGAGGGAGCTGGCCGGGATGGCCCGCGAACTCGGCCTGGAGACCGGCGAGCCGGCGGGTGCGGTCGTCCCCATCGTGCTCGGACCGCCCGAGGCCGCACTTCGGGCCGCCCTCATCTGCGCGGAACGGGGGGTGCGCGCCGGATGCTTCCGGCCGCCCTCGGTACCGGTCGGCCGCTCTTGCCTGCGGTTGACCGCAAGGGCCAATCTGAGTTCCGATGATCTAGCGGTGATCAGGGGTGCACTCACCGCCGTGGCCGAGATGAAGGTGACCATGTGAGCGAAGACTCCCCTAGGATCCCGAAGTACTACGACGTCAAGCGGAACCTGCTGGCTCTCACGAAGAGCCTGCCCGCGGGCAGCGCGCTGCCCCCGGAGCGGACCCTCGCGGTGCGCTTCGAGACGTCACGCACCACCGTGCGCCAGGCCCTGTCGGAACTCGTGGTCGAAGGCCGCCTGGTGCGCATCCAGGGCAAGGGGACGTTCGTCGCGCAGCCCAAGGTCGCCCAGGTCCTGCAGCTGACCTCCTACACCGGGGACCTGCGGACCGTCGGCCTCGAACCCGACACCAAGATCCTCGACATCAGCTACATCACCGCTGACGAGGCCCTGGCCCGCCGCCTGGCCATCAACGCCGGGGGGCGGGTACTCCGCATCCACCGGCTCCGCCTGGCCAACGGCGAACCGATGTCGATCGACACCACCCACCTGTCGGCCCGGCGCTTCCCCCGGCTCAGGCGGGAGCTCGAGGTGCACTCCTCGCTGTACGAGACGCTGTACAACGCCTACAGCGTCCGGCTGACCGACGCCGAGGAGATCATCGAGACCGTGCTGGCCACACCGTACGACGCCCAGGTGCTGAGCGTGGACGTCGGGCTGCCGATGCTCCTGCTCACCCGGCACGCCTTCGACGCCGACGGCAACCCGGTGGAGTGGGCCCAGTCCCTCTACCGGGGCGACCGGTACAAGTTCGTCACCCGCCTGCGCCGGCCCGGTCCCGACCGGCCCTGACCCCCGAGCGACCGGCCCGAACGCCCGTCCCACCGCTCCGGGCCCCGTACCGGACGTGGACCGGCGGCCGAGACCGGCGGCGCCGGACCGTCCCGGAGACGGCGGGCCGGGGTCCAGGACGCGGCCGGAGATCCGCGGCGCCGGACCGTCCCGGGCCGGACCGCGCCTAAGGTGAGGCGGGTGAGCATTCTCGTGGTCACCGGGACCGACACCGGGGTGGGCAAGACGGTCGTCACCGCGGCGGTGGCGGTGCTGGCCGAGGAGCGGGGCGCCTCCGTCGCGGTCGTCAAGCCCGCGCAGACCGGGGTGGGCGAGGCCGAACCCGGGGACCTGGACGACGTCATCCGGCTCTCCGGGGTGCGGACGACCTTCGAGCTGGCCAGGTATCCCGCCGCGCTGTCCCCTGCCGCCGCCGCCCGCGTCTCCGGCCTGCCGCCGGTCTCCCTCTCCCGCGCCGTGGCCAGGATCGGGGAACTGGCCGCCTCGCACCGGCTGGTGGTCGTCGAGGGGGCGGGCGGGCTCCTCGTCCGCTTCGACGAGGAGGGGGCCACCCTCGCCGACCTGGCCAGGGCGCTGTCCGCGCCGGTGCTCCTGGTGACCAGGGCCGGGCTGGGCACGCTCAACCACACCGCGCTGACGCTGGAGGCGATGGCCCACCGGGGGCTGGAGCCGGCCGGGGTGGTGATCGGCTCGTGGCCGGCCGAACCGGGCCTGGCCGAGCGGTGCAACGTGGCGGACCTGGAGATGCTGGCCGCCCGGCCGCTGGCGGGCGCCCTCCCGGAGGGCGCGGGGCGGCTGGACCGGGAGTCCTTCGCCCGCGTGGCCCGCGCCGGGCTGGGGCCCGCGCTGGGCGGCGGGTTCGATCCCGCGGCCTTCCGGGCCACCTTTAGGCTTGCCCCGTAGGCGACAGACGCCAGACCGGCACGACCCGACGTCCTCGCCCGGCGGCAGCCGGGGATACACCCCTTCCCCCGGGGCCGGCACCCGGGATCGCCACGCTGGAGGCATTTGATGAGCGACATCCTCGAGATCGCCCGGGTCCAGGTCCTGGAGGAGGGCCGTGGTCTCGACGCCGCGCAGGCCCTGCGCTGCCTGGAACTGCCCCGTGACCGCCTGGCCGAGCTGCTGGCTCTCGCCCACGAGGTACGGATGAAGTGGTGCGGCCCGGAGGTGGAGGTCGAGGGGATCGTCTCCCTCAAGACCGGCGGCTGCCCCGAAGACTGCCACTTCTGCTCGCAGTCCGGGCAGTTCTCCTCCCCGGTCCGCGCCGCCTGGCTGGACATCCCCTCCCTGGTGGAGGCCGCCAAGGAGACCGCGCGCACCGGTGCCACCGAGTTCTGCATCGTGGCGGCCGTACGGGGCCCCGACCGGCGCCTGATGGACCAGGTCCGCGAGGGCGTGAAGGCGATCCGCGAGGCGGTCGGCATCAACGTCGCCTGCTCCCTGGGCATGCTCACCCAGGCCCAGGTCGACGAGCTCGCCGAGATGGGCGTGCACCGCTACAACCACAACCTGGAGACCGCGAGGTCGCACTTCGGGAAGGTCGTCACCACCCACACCTGGGAGGAGCGCTGGGAGACCTGCCTGATGGTGCGCGAGGCCGGGATGGAACTGTGCTGCGGCGGCATCGTCGGCATGGGCGAGACGCGGGAGCAGCGGGCCGAGTTCGCCGGGCAGCTCGGCGAGCTGGCTCCCGACGAGGTGCCGCTGAACTTCCTCAACCCGCGTCCCGGCACGCCCTTCGCGTCCCTCCCCCTGCTGGAGGGGGCCGAGGCGCTCCAGACGATCGCCACCTTCCGGCTGGCGCTGCCGCGCACGATCCTGCGCTACGCCGGCGGGCGCGAGCTGACCCTGGGCGACCTGGGCACCCGCGACGGCATGCTCGGCGGCATCAACGCGATCATCGTGGGCAACTACCTGACCACGCTGGGCCGCACCGCCCAGGCCGACCTCGACCTGCTGGCCGACCTCAGGATGCCCATCAAGGCGCTCTCCGACACGCTCTGATCCCACGCGGGCCGGGTGGGCCCGGCACCGGACCCGGCCCACCGGCACACACCCTCACCCCGCCTGCCGGCCGGAGGACTCCCCACCTGCCGGCCGGAGGATTCCCCGCACCGCGGCCCGGCCCTCCCACAGGCCGCCTCCTCCCGGCCGCCCCCGTACCGCCACCCCGTCCCCCGGAACGGTGGCGGACGACGCCGGACCGGCCACCGCGCTCGGCCGTTCCCAATGCGGCCGGAGGCCGCGCCACGGGGCCCCTCCGCGTTTCCCCCATTCCTTAAAGGGCAGGACATCCACGCGGTAGGCGCTCGGCAAAGGACAGCCGGGCCCGTGGTGACTGACTGGTAGGTTGCGCTATATGGAGTCCCCCAAGCACGCAGGCGACATCGCCGTCGCCGTCTCCAAGGCATACGGCGTCGAGACCATGTTCACCCTGTCGGGCGGGCACGTCTTCCCGCTGTACGACGGGGCGGTCCACGAGGGCATGCCCATCCTGGACGTCCGGCACGAGCAGAGCGCCGTGTTCGCCGCCGAGGCGACCGCGCGACTGACCCGTAAGCCCGGACTCGCCGTGCTGACCGCGGGCCCCGGCATCACCAACGGCGTCAGCGGGGTGGCCACCGCGCACTTCAACGGCTCCCCGGTCGTGATCATGGGCGGCCGGGCGCCGCAGTCGCGGTGGGGGTCCGGCGCGCTGCAGGAGCTCGACCACCCGCCGCTGTTCGCGCCGATCACCAAGCTCGCCTTCACCGGCTCCGGTGCCGACTCCATCGGCCAGGACGTGGAGATGGCCTTCCGCACCGCTCTCGCCCCGCACCGCGGTCCCGTCTTCCTCGACTTCCACATGGACCACCTCTTCTCGGCCGCCCCCCCGCTCGACCAGGCTCCCGAGACGCTGACCCCGTCACCGCTGGAGCCCGACCCCGACGCGCTCGCCCGGATCGCCCGCCTGCTCGCCGAGGCCGAGCGCCCGGTCCTGGTCCTCGGCTCCGATGTCTGGATGGACCGCGCCGAGGAGGTCGCCCGCGGCTTCGCCGAGGAGTACCGCCTGCCGGTCATCCCCAACGGCCAGGGCCGCGGCATCCTGCCGGCCGGGCACGAGCTGCTGGTGACCCGGGCCAGGGGCCTGGCCTTCTCCCAGGCCGACCTGGTGATCATCGCGGGCACCCCGGTCGACTTCCGCCTCGGCTACGGCTGGTTCGGCGGCAAGGACGGCGCCCCGCTCGCCAAGGTCGTGCACCTGGCCGACGCCCCGTCGCAGCTGACCACCCACATGGAGCCCGCCGGCACCGCCGCCGGCGACCTGTCGCTGCTCTTCTGGGGCCTCGGCGCGGCCTGCGCCGAGGCGGGCGTGTCGCCCAAGTCCCACGCGCCCTGGCTGGAGCGCCTCACCGAGGCCGCCTCGGCCGCCGTCGCCTCCGACGCCGAGCTGCTGGCGTCCGACTCCGACCCGATCCACCCGATGCGGATCTACGGTGAGCTGGGGAAGGTCCTCGCCGAGGACGCCGTGGTGATCGGCGACGGCGGTGACTTCGTCTCCTACGCGGGCAAGTACGTCGAGCCCAGGCAGCCGGGCAACTGGCTCGACCCGGGCCCCTACGGCTGCCTGGGCACCGGCCTGGGCTACTCCATCGCCGCCCGGCTGGCCCGGCCCTCCTCGCAGGTGGTGCTCCTGCTCGGCGACGGCGCGGCCGGCTTCTCGCTGATGGACGTCGACACGCTCGTGCGCCACCGGCTCCCGGTCGTCATGGTCTGCGGCAACAACGGCATGTGGGGCCTGGAGAAGCACCCCATGCAGATGCTGTACGGCTACGACGTGGCCGCCGAGCTCCAGCGGGGGTGCCGGTACGACCAGGTGGTGACCGCGCTCGGCGGCGGCGGCGAGCTCGTCACCGACCCGGCGGAGATCGGCCCGGCGCTGCGCCGCGCGTTCGACTCCGGCGTGCCGTACATGGTCAACATCGTCACCGACCCGGCCGTGGCCTACCCGCGCACCACCACCGGCGTGTAGCGGCGGCGGCCGGCCCGCCGGGCCGGCCGCCGCTACTTGGCGGTGGACGTCGGGGCGGGAGTGGGCGTGGGGGTCGGCGTGGGCTCGCACTTGTAGCTGATCACGATGATCTCCACCTTCTTGGCCGGGTCCCACATGGTCCCCGCCGCCGGGCGCGACTCCACCACCTTCAGGCACTGCGTCTCGTCGACGTCGGCGCTGTGGGTCACCAGCGCCACGAAACCCGCCTGCTTGAGGGCGGCCACCGCCGCGTCCGGTGCCAACTCGATGACGTTGGGAACCGGTTTCTTCGGCCGCGGAGTGGGGCTGGGGCTGGGGGTCGCGGTCGGCGTCTTCGAGGGTGTCGGGGTCGGGGTCGGCTCCGGGGTCTCACTGGGGGTGCGCGTCGGGATCGGCCGGTCGTTCCCCGATGAGCGGGTCTGGGTCACCGTGGGCTTGGGGGTGGTGGACCTCCTGGGCTTGCCAGGTGACGATTTCGTCGGGGCGGTGGCGGTGAGCGTCGGCTCGGCCTTCGCCATGTGATCGGGGTCGGCGGTGCTGCTGACCATCATCCCGTTGATCACCACCGCGGCGAGGCCGACGCACATCACGCCGGCCGCCGCGGACGCCGCGAGCAGCCCGCCCCTGCGCCTGGGCTTCGGCGCGGCGCGGCGGCGGCCCTGCGGGACAGCCTCGGTGGCCGGTCCGGTGCCCGCTGCCGGGGAGGCGGCGGTGGAGTGCGTGGCCCCCTGCCAGCTTCCCGTCGGCGCCGAGTGCGCCGCCTGCCAGCCGGTCTGCGGGACGGGACCCTGCGCCTGCCCCTGCCAGCCGGTCTGCGGGGCGGCACCCTGGTCGTGCCGGCCCGGCTGCGGAGCGGCCTGCTGCCAGCCGCCCTGCGGCATCTGCGCCTGCCAGCCGGTCTCCGGCACGCCCGGGGCCGGTGACGCGGGCGCCGCGGCCATGCCGCTCTCGCCGCCCAGGACCGCCTGCCGCGCGGCGGTGCTCATGGCCGCGGCGCTAGGGAAGCGGCGGGCCGGGTCCTTGGACAGGGAACGCTCCACCAGCGCCCGTACCGCCGGGGGGATGTCCGGCGGCAGCGGCGGCGGCGCCTCGCGGATGTGCTTGAGGGCGATCGTGACCGGCGTGTCACCGTCGAACGGGCGCTGCCCCGCCAGGCACTCGTAGGCCACCACACCCAGCGCGTAGATGTCGACCGCGGGCGTGACGGGCGCGCCCTCGGCCTGCTCGGGCGCGCAGTAGGCGGCGGTGCCGAGCACCATGCCCGCGTCGGTCAGCCTGCTGGCGGTGTCGGACCTGGCGATGCCGAAGTCGGTGAGCACGAGCGCGCCGTCCGGGCGCACCAGGAGGTTGCCGGGCTTGATGTCCCGGTGCACGATGCCCTGGTCGTGCACCGCCTGCAGGGCCGAGGCCGCCTGGGAGATGAGATCCATCGCGGCGCCGGGGGCGATCCGGCCCAGCCGCCCGAGAAGGCGGTCGAGCGGCTCGCCGTCGACGAACTTCATCACCAGGTACGCCGTCGCCCCCGCGCCGGGCACCTCGTGAACCCCGTAGTCGTAGACGTCGACGACCCCCGGGTGGTTGATCGTCGCCATCGCCCGCGCCTCACCCTGGAAACGCACCAGGAAGCCCGGGTCGTCCGTACGGCCGGGAAGCAGCACCTTGACGGCGACGGTACGGGCTAGGACCGTGTCCTCGCCCCGCCACACCTCGCCCATACCACCGGCGCCAATGCGGGTATCCAGGCGATACCGCCCCGCCAGCGTCGTGCCTTGGGCCACCATGACTCCCCCGTAACCCTCTCCGCTCCCACCCCAGAGTTCTCCAACAAAGCGGATCTGTATCGCGGCACCGTCACGGGCATGTCACGAAACCCTGCATACCGTACGGCTCACAAATAAGACGCGTGCCGTAGCATCGCACAAAACCCACCACTTTTGGGCGTACTTATACACCCTGCAAGCCCTCACATCCGGAATCTCCCGGAAGTCCTGTCGGCAACGGCCGTCCCGATCACCGCCGCCGCCACGGGAGCGATGACCGCGCAACCATAGCGAACTCCATAGAAGCCTACAAGTGACGGCAAAGGCAGCATAAACCAGGTGAATCAGGCGGTATCCAGAACCCGCCGGGCGGGAGCGCCCCGGGGTGGGGAGCGCAGGGGTCAGCCGTACGACGCGCCGTGCTCGGCGCAACGCGCCGACCAGCCGCCGGGGGTCACCTGGACCACCATCCGGCGGCGGCAGCGGGCGCAGTAGCGCGGTGGCTCCATCTCGCGTGCGGCACGGCACGCCGCGTGGTCGGCCTCGGCCTCGGGGCGGCCGCAGTGGTCGCAGTATGAGGTCACGGATCAGACTCTATGCTGGCGCACATGACGCTCGCTCCCGGTCTGCAGGCTCGGCTTCTCATCATGGTCGAGAAGGAGGACACCGCCGCGAAGGTCGGCAGCGGGGACGTCCCGGTGCTGGCCACGCCCCGCCTGCTGGCCCTGGCCGAGCAGGCGACCGTCCAGGCGGTGGCGGGTGCCCTCGACCCCGGCCAGACCTCGGTGGGCACCAGGGTCACCCTGGAACACCTGGCGGCCAGCGCGATCGGCACCCACGTCGAGATCGCCGTCGAGCTCACCGAGGTCGACGGCCGCCGCCTGGTCTTCGGCGTCACCGCCCGCGACCGGGAGACCCTCGTCGCCACCGGCACGATCGAACGCGTGGTCGTCGACCGCGAGCGCTTCCTCGCGAGGCTCGCCCGCTGACGCCGCCGTACGACACCGCCTGACACCCGGTGCCCCGCGGAACCCGCTGACGACGTACCCGCACGCGGCGCCGTCCGGCGCCCGGAAGTCCCGTGACCCACCGACCCCGCGGCCCGTACGCGGCACCGGCGCCCGGGGTCCCGTGCCCCACCGACGCCGTTCCCGTACCCGTGCGCGACGCGGCCTCTCGGGAACGGCCACGTCCGGCCGGGCGGCTACTCGATGACGGCGATCAGGTCGCCCTCCTGGATGACGTCACCCTCGGCCACCTTGAGCTGGGCGATCACGCCCTCGTCCTCGGCGATGACCGGGATCTCCATCTTCATGGACTCCAAAATGATCAAGGTGTCGCCGTCTTCGACGGAGTCACCCTCGGCCACGAGGACCTTCCAGACGTTCGCCACCATTTCCGCGCGTACTTCAGCCACCGGGAACTCCCCTCGTTCAACCTGCTTCAACTGTGCCAGACAGAACCGATCATGCCCTCATACGGGACACCAGTCCTGTGTCGTAGTTCCCGTCGACGAACTCCGGCCGGTCCAGCAGTTCCGCGCAGAACGGCAGGTTGTTCTTGGGACCTTCCACGCGGAAACCCGCCACGGCCTCGCGGGCGCGCCGCAGCGCCTCGGCCCGGGTCGGCGCGTACACGCAGAGCTTGGCCATGAGCGGGTCGTAGAACGGCGTGACCGTGTTGCCCGCGGCGTAGCCGGAGTCGACCCGGACGCCCTCGCCCGAGGGCTCCTCCCACACGTCGATCTTCCCGGGCCCCGGGAAGAACCGCTTGGGGTCCTCGGCGTAGACGCGGAACTCGATCGCGTGGCCGCTCGGGACCGCCGAGAGCCGCACCGTCTCGCCCGCGGCGATCCGCAACTGCTGCTCGACCAGGTCGATACCGGTGACCAGCTCGGTCACCGGGTGCTCGACCTGGAGCCGGGTGTTCATCTCCAGGAACACGAAGTCCTGCTTGTCGGCGTCGACGAGGCACTCGACGGTCCCGGCGCCCAGGTAGCCGACCGCCTCCCCCGCGCGCACGGCCGCCGCGAGCATGCGCTCGCGCAGCTCCGGCCCGATGCCGGGCGACGGCGTCTCCTCCACGACCTTCTGGTGGCGGCGCTGCACCGAGCAGTCGCGCTCGCCGAGCGCGACGACGGTCCCGTCCGTCAGGCCGAGGATCTGCACCTCGACGTGGCGAGCCCGCTCGATGTAGCGCTCCAGCAGGATCGCCGGCGTGCCGCCGAAGCGGGCGGCGGCCCGGGACGCCTGATCGAAGGCCTTGGCCAGCCCGGCCTCGTCACGGGCGACGCCCATGCCGATGCCGCCGCCCCCGCCGGCCGTCTTCACCATGACCGGGTAACCGATCTCCGCGGCGGCCGCGACGGCCTGCTCCAGGTCGGTGACGGGCTCGCGGGTGCCCGCGGCGACGGGCACGCCCGCCTTCTCCATCAGGTTACGAGCGTTGATCTTGTCACCCATCCGCTCGATCGCCTCGGGAGAGGGGCCGATCCAGACCAGGCCGGCGTCCACGACGGCGCGGGCGAACGCGGCGTTCTCCGAGAAGAACCCGTAACCCGGGTGAATCGCCTGGGCGCCCGACTCGCGGGCGGCCGCCAGCACCTTGTCGGCGTCGAGGTAGCTCTGCGCCGGGTTGGCCGGCCCCAGCAGGACCGCCTCGTCGGCCTCCGCGACGAACGGCAGGTCGGCGTCGGCCTCCGAGTACACCGCGACGGCGCGCAACCCCATGCGCTGGACCGTGCGGATGATTCGCCGGGCGATTTCGCCACGGTTGGCGACCAGAACGGACTCGAACACGTTGGTGGACCCCTTTCGACCGCTCCACCCTACGACTGGGACATTCGCCGCACCCTTCGCCCGAAACCACCGATCGCGGCAACCCGATCTGTAGGAACCCCACAACTGTGCGGGAATGGAAATCTCAGAGTCGATGGAGTGGAGCCAACCTGTCGATCACGCGGGCCAGCGCTTCGACGACCGCCGGATCGTACTCCCGGCCCACACCCAGTCGGAGCCTTTCGAGCGCCGCGCCGGCCCGGTCGCGGTCGGTGGAACCGCCCACCAGGTCGTCGTAGGCGTTGGTGGCCTTGATGATGCGGCTGGCCAGCGGCGGCATCTCGACGCAGGTGTCGCACTGGCGCCGGACGATCTCGGCCACCCGGTCCAGCACGCCGGTCTGCCGGATCACCTCCGCACCCAGCTCGGCGATGCGCCGGGCCTGCTCGGGATCGGTGAGCACGGTGGCGCCGCCCGGGATGGGGTCGCGCAGCGACAGCTGGCCGATGTCGTGCATGAGCGCGGCGTACTCCAGCTCCAGCAGCTCGGGTTCGGCCGTGCCGAGCTCGCGCCCGACCGCCACGGCCAGCCGGCTCACCCGGCGCGAGTGGCCGGGCTCGACGTAACCGCCGACCTCGGTGACCCGCGACAGCGCACGGACGGTCTGCAGGTAGGTGGCCCTGATCCCGGCGTACTTGCGGAAGGCGACCTGGGTGACTAGCAGCGGCGCGGCGAAGACCAGCAGCGCGGCCATGCCCATGCTGTGCGAGGCGAGCGCCAGCAGGATTCCGGAGGCGGCGACGGCGGCCCCCAGCGGCCCGGCCATCCGCAGCTCGTCGTGGACGGCCACCCCGAAGGCCGCGCGCACCTGCTCGGCGCGGAGCACGGCGGCCAGCAGCACGTCGACCAGGACCATGACGACGATGAGCACGGCCATCACGCCGAGCGCCGGCCACCAGCCGCTCTCGCCCCCGCTGGCGACCTCGAACAGCGACCCGGCCAGCGGCCGGTAGGCCAGCGCGAGCAGCGCCCCGGTGAGCAGCCTGCGCGCCATCGCGTCGAGGCGGGGCGGGCGCCCCACCGCCAGATGCGGCAGCGCCCCGGCGATCATGCCGACCGACAGCACGGCGACGACCTGGAGCGCGGAGTGCCGGACGGGGACGCCGCCCATGTCCAGCAGGAGCGTGTAGCCGAGCGCGGCGGCCGAACCGATGGGCGCCACCTCGCGGTTGCCGGGCATGGTGAGCCTGGCCAGCTCCCCGACCGCGATCAGCGCGCCGAAGCCGATGGCGATCTCGGGCTCGACCAGCCCGGTCGCGGCCGTGTGCGCCACCCCGGCCACCGCCAGCAGGCCCGCCGCGCAGATCAGCAGCAGCTGACCCGAGTCGAGCGTCTGGAAGGCCCGGTTGGCGCCGAGACCGCTCATCGCTCCGACACCACCTGGATGGGCATGGTCGGATCGTCGTGGTCCTTGGTGGTGGTCTGCGCCTCATCGGCCGGCGGGGCGACGACCTTGCGCGGCGGCTCCCAGCCGTGACGGTCGAGAGCTTTGATGAAGGCCACCACCATCACGGGGTCGAACTGGGTGCCGGCGCTCTTGCGGAGCTCGGCCACGGCCACGTCGATCGGCCGGGCGCCCCGGTAGGAGCGGTCGGAGGTCATCGAGTCGAAGGCGTCGGCCACCGCGATGATCCTCGCGAACTCCGGGATCTCGTCACCCGCCAACCCCATCGGATAGCCCTTGCCGTCCTGCCGCTCGTGGTGGTGCATGATCCCGGCGAACGCCTCGTCCAGGAAGTCGATGCCCCGCACGATCTCCAGCCCGCGCATCGGGTGAAGCTGAATGGCGGCGAACTCCTCCTCGGTGAGCGGGCCGTCCTTCTGCAGCACCTTGGTCGGCACGCCCAGCTTGCCGACGTCGTGGAGCATGCCCGCGTAACGGATCGCGCGCAGCCGTTCGGACCCCATGCCGATCTCCTGAGCGATCATTCCGGCGGCGAGCGAGACGCGGGTGCAGTGGCCGCGCGTGTAGTAGTCCTTGGTCTCGACCGCCTGGCAGAGCGCGGCGATCGTGGCGTCGTAGGCGCGCTGCTGCGCGTGGTACTGCCCGAAGGCCCAGCGGGCCACGAAGAGCGGGAGCAGCACGAGCACGGCGGAGATCGAGTTGACGGTGGCCCACAGCCCGGCGATCAGCAGTCCGAAGGTGGCGTAGCCGAGGTAGGAGATCATGAACTGGGCCAGTCCCCGCAACGGGACCTGGTCGGCCTGGCCGGTGAGCACCAGCACGAGCGCGATCAGGAGGAAGTTGAGCGGTACGAAGACCGCCGCCGCGCCCGCGAAGGGCAGAATGAGGTCGTCGAACCCGGCGACCCCCGGTACGTCGGTCGTGCCGCCCAGCAGCACGTAGACGCGGCCCGCGACATAGCCGCAGATGGCGAACTGGGCGCTGTTGAACAGCCGCTTCACCAGTGGCAGACCCGGCCGCACGCTGAACATGGCCGTCATGCCGACCAGAGCCGCCCCCTCGGGGCCGAGGAGCACCACCGCGGCGAGCACCGCGGAGAAGCTGACCGACACCGCGGCCTGCTTCACGTTCAGCAGGGTGGGCACCGACTCGCACACCAGGAACAGCAGGGCGAGCACCATGAGGTTGGACCAGTCAAGCCGCTCGAACCGGCCGCCCGCTGCCACGCTGTATCCGAGCAGCACGAACGCGGCTCCGATGACAACGGTCAGATAGACCTTGGCAAACCACGGCAGTCCACGCAAAGCGGCCACCCTTGGGTCCTACGGGCGCGTGCTCAAGTCCAGGAAATCCCGGGGAAGACCGGGTTGACCGTTTCCTTCAACATGCGCTGCCTCCACGTCGATTTCGCACTCAGGCTACAGAAGCGAACCAGGCGGGGAGAGAGAGACCGCGAATCGCAAGCAAAGCGTAATCAACCCATCACCACCCGCCATCGGCGCTCGCCGGACCGGAGCGTCCCCGCCCACCCGCGCGGCGGGCGGGGACGCGGCGAATGCGGAACCGCGCCGGAGGGTCGCCGTGGGAGGGGCGCGGCGGAAGTCCACCCGTCACACGGAGGACGACGACAAGACCGCAGTGAGCGGCCAACGGCCCGGCGTCGGCGCGGCGGAAGTCCACCAGCTGTACGGAGGACGACGGCGGGGACCGTGAAGGAGACCGTCGCGGAGAAGACCGCGGAGAAGGACTGGCGGAGAAGACCTCGGAGGGGACCTACCGCTCCGACAGGCGGGCCCGCGCCCAGTCGACGGTGGCCTTCAGGCCGGTGGCCAGGTCGGTCTGGGGACGCCAGCCGAGCCCTTCGAGGGCGGGGGCCGGATCGACGGCCATCGCCGGCAGGTCGCCCAGGCGGGCCGGGGCGCTCTCCGGGCTGTCGGGGGCACCCGCCGCCTCGGCCACCAGGGAGTGCAGCGCCCGGTCGGTGGTCTCCACGCCGGTGCCCAGGTTGAAGCGGCGGCCGTTGCCCCGGTCGCCGCAGGCGCGGGCGAACCCGTCGACCACGTCGTCGACGAAAATGTAGTCGCGGGTCTGGCCGCCGTCGCCGTACACGACCGTGGGCGTGCCGTTGAGCAACGCGTCGGTGAAGATGGCGACGACCCCGGCCTCGCCGTCGGGCGACTGGCGCGGGCCGTAGACGTTGGAGAGCACCAGCGTCGTGTAGTCGATGCCGTAGAGCGCCTTGAAGGTGGCCAGGTAGGTCTCGGCGCTGAGCTTGGAGGCCGCGTACGGCGAGCGCGGGTCGGTGGCCGCGTCACCGGGGACCGGGATGACCGGCGGCCTGCCGTACACCGCGACCGAGGAGGCGAAGACGACCTTGCGGGTGCCGGCGCGCTGGGCGGCGGTGAGCACCGAGGCGGTGCCCTCGACGTTGAGCCGGGCGTCGTGGACCGGGTCGGCCACGCTCTTGCGCACGCTGATCTGCGCGGCGAGGTGGCAGACGACCTCGGGCCGCCACTCGGCGGCCAGGCCGATCAGGGCCGGGTCGCGGATGTCCATCACGTGCAGGGCGAAGTGAGGGCTCTCCGCGGCGCGGGCCAGGTTGCCCCGGTCGCCCCCGGACAGGTCGTCCACCGCCACGACCTCGTGACCGTCGGCCAGCAACCGGTCGACCAGGGTGGATCCGATGAACCCCGCCCCGCCGGTCACGAGTATCCGCATGGTGAACCCCTATCTTCGGTATGGCCACGGCCGTACCGAAGATCCTAGGAGGTCAGCTGGCCAGCTCGGAGCGGACCTGGTCGATGCGGTTGAGCACCTTGGCCCGCAGATCGGCGGAGGCCTGGTCACAGCCGCAGTGCTTGGCGATCAGCTGCTTGATGACCTGCTCCAGGCCGTACTCTTCCAGGCACGGGTGACACTCGTCGAGGTGCTGGCGGATGTCGGCGTACTTGCCCTCGTCGAGCTCACCGTCGAGATAGCTGTAGACCTTCTCCAGGACCTCACGGCAGTCGGTGTCGTGGTGGTTGCCGCAGCTCATGCGATCACCCCGCCCAGAAATACCGCGCCCGCGCCCGCGGACGCCCGGTGGCTGTCTCGCTCGCTCACTTCGCACCCTCCGCCGGAACCAGGCCGCGCTCGCGCGCGTAGTCCTCAAGTTGGGTCCGCAGCTGGCGACGGCCACGGTGCAGCCGCGACATCACGGTCCCGATCGGGGTGCCCATGATGTCGGCGATCTCCTTGTAAGGGAAGCCCTCGACATCGGCCAGGTAGACTGCGATGCGGAACTCCTCGGGGAGCGCGGCCAGTGCCTGCTTCACATCCGTGTCGGGGAGGTGCTCCAGCGCCTCGATCTCCGCCGACTTCAGCCCGCCCGAGGTGTGCGACTCGGCCCTGGCGAGCTGCCAGTCCTCGATCTCCTCGGCACCCGACTGCTTGGGCTCCCGCTGCTTCTTGCGGTAGCTGTTGATGAAGGTGTTGGTCAGAATGCGGTACAGCCAGGCCTTGAGGTTCGTGCCTTGCTGGAACTGGTGGAAGGACGCGAAGGCCTTGGCGAACGTCTCCTGGAGGAGGTCTTCGGCATCCGCAGGGTTCCGGGTCATCCGAAGCGCGGCAGAGTAAAGCTGGTCGAGGTAGGGCATCACATCCCGCTCGAACCGCATGCTCCGCTGCTCCAGAGTCTCCTCTTCTGTCGCAGGGACCGGACCCACCCCCTTAAGATCGCCGGAGTCCTGCTGACGCGGGACACCGTACTGAGCGGAGGATACCCGCTCAACACGGAAAGGCGGGTCACCGGGGCGGGTGACCGGTTCGATCAAGGCGAGCATTTGCGTGCCGACCCTCCGGAAGGATTGTGCGTTGTCCGCTTGCAACACGCCCGCTCAGGCATCTGTTCCCGCAAGATAGAAGGTGACGAAAGGCCCGGTACGGGGAAAAGAACATACGTACCGGTAGGTAATTGGTAGACCACCGGATCCTCCCGACGCCAGGAGCTGCTTGTGCTGCCCATCCCGGCCGAAGAGCTGAACGGCTCAGGTGCGCTCGGGCCGTACTGGACCTTTTACCACGCGGTCGTGGCCGAGCAACTGAACCGCTGGCTGCCGGAGAGCCCCTCGACCATCCTCGACATGTCCTGTGGCAAGGGCCGCTGGGCCGCCCAGGCGGCCCGGGCCGGGCACCGCGTGATCGAGGTGGTCGACTTCCGCCGCCCCGCGGAGGGCCGCTCCCTGCACGACGCCTCCAAGGTCAGCCAGGTCCGCGCCGACGATCTGCGCTTCCTGCCCGACTGCAGCGTCGACGCCGTGCTCGCCGAGGAACGTGCGATGTCCATCGAGCTCATGGCCGAGTCCGCGGTCGACGACATCGCCAGGGTTCTGCGCCCCGGCGGGCGGGCGCTGGTCTGCGTCGACTCCCTGGTGCTGGGCATGGCGATCCTCGCCGAGCAGAACTACTGGGCCCACCTGCGCCAGACCGGCGAAGTCATGCTCGTGCCCTGGCCCGACGGCAGCATCACCCGCTGCTTCAGCAGCGGCCAGCTCCGCGAGTTGCTCACCAGCGCCGGGCTGGAGGTCGAGTGGATCCGGCCTCGCACGGTGCTGTCGCCCTCGACGGTCGACCACGTGCTCGCCTCCGACCCCCGGGCGCTCGCCTGGCTGGTCAACACCGAGCTCGACACCCACCCGGCCGACGACGACACGGTCGGCATCCACCTGGTGGCCAGCGCCCGCCGCCGCTGAACCCTCCGCGCCCGGCAGCGCGGGACGGCCCGGTCTCCGTACCGCGCCCGCGCGTCGGGGCCGCGCCCGCCCCCGTACCGCACCCGGCCCCCGTACCGCGCCCGCGCGTCAGCGCCTGCGCTCGCGCTTCGACTGGCACTGCACGCAGCGGGCGGCCTCGGGCCGTGCCTCCAGCCTGCCCTCCGGGACCGGGACACCGCAGTCGACGCACAGGCCGTAGCGGCCCTCGTTCATGCGCTTGAGCGCCTCCAGCACCGAGCTGCGCTGCCGCGTGGCCACCTCCAGCATCGCCTGGTTGCGGTCGGCGTCGGTCAGATCGGCGCCCGCGTCCGCCGGGGACCGGTCCCGCAGTGCCCCGGGATCTCCGCGAAGCACTCCGATGGACCGGTCGAGCTCTACGAGCATGCTCTCCAGGCGCTCGCGCGCGGTCACGACGTCCACGGATCCGCACCTCCAGGGTTCGGGGGCGGCCTGTGAAGGGATCCCCGACTGTCCCGTCAGGCGCAAAGGGGATGATCTCTGCGTGGCGACCTGTGACAGGGCACCACGCTTTCTGAGCGAATGCCCATTCACCGCGCGTTCTACACCGATCGGCGGGCTTTTCACAGATCAATGGGTTTTACCGAGGGAAATTAGCCCACAAAAGCGGACTAAAGATGTCTAACCCTCAGCAAGCTTCCGCAACTTCCACAAAAAGCCTCAGAAAAGCTCCTGGCTGTCGCCCCCGCCCTCCTTCAGCGGCTCGACGAGCTCCGGGCCGTTGTTGCGCACCGAGTTGACCGCGGTGGAGACCGGGTAGATCTCCAGGCCGGTGGAACCAGCGGGAATCAGGAAATCCCGCGCGTCGGGCACCCCCGGGTCAAGCCACTCGCCCCAGCGATCATGCTCGATCAGCATCGGCATCCGGTCGTGGACCGTGCCGGCCTCGTCCACCGCGGTGGTGGTGATGACCGTGCAGGTCGTCAGCCACGCGAGGGGGTCGTCCTCGGGCCTGCCCCGGTCTCGCCAGAACTCGTACAGCCCCGCCATGGCCATCACGCCCCCGTCCTTGGGACGGACGAAATAGGGCTGCTTCTTCGGCTTGCCCTTGGCGTCCTTCTCGTCGAGGACCGCCCACTCGAAGTAGCCGTCGGCCGGGAGCAGGCACCTGCGCTCGGCGAACGCCCTGCGGTAGGCGGGCTTCTCCGCCACCGTCTCCACCCGGGCGTTGATCATCTTCGAGCCGACGGACGGGTCCTTCGCCCAGGCGGGGACCAGACCCCAGCGGAGCACACGCAACTGCCGGATCGGGCGGCTCTCCGGGGCGCTCTTCGGCACCCGGCTGAGCACGGCGTAGACCGGTTTGGTGGGCGCGACGTTGTAGTCGGGCCTCAGCTCCTGGTCGGCGGCGTCCAGCTCGACCTGGAACTCCTCCAGCAACTCCTGCTTGGCCCGCGCAGACGCATATCTCCCGCACATATCTCCACCCTGCCACGCTTGAGCACGCCAAAACCCGGCAACCCCAGTTTTTGATCTTTCCCCGCGCGGAATCCCGCCCCGCACGGAACGACGTGGAATGGCCTCGCATGCGCCCGTACCGCGAAACCGGCCCCGCCGTGCGCGTGCCCGCCCCGTGAAACCGGCCGTGCACACGTCTCAGAGAGTGCAGGCCGCGGTCCCGGTAGGCTTTTGGCCATGTCCGCTCCGCTGTGGCCCGCCCCGACGGCGACCGAACCCGTCCGCGCGACCGTTCCCCTGCCCGGGTCGAAGTCCGTGACCAACCGCGCGCTGCTGCTCGCCGCGCTGGCCGAAGGTCCGGGCACGGTACGGCGGGCGCTGCGCAGCCGCGACGCCGACCTGATGGCCGACGCGCTGCGGGCGCTGGGCACGGTCATGACCCCCGCCAACGAGAGCGCCTCCGGCGTCGACTGGATGATCACGCCGGGCCCCGTCACCGGTGGGGCCCGGATCGACGTGGGGCTCGCGGGCACCGTCATGCGTTTCGTGCCGCCCATGGCGGCGCTGGCGGACGGGGAGGTGTCCTTCGACGGCGACCCGCACGCGCGCAAGCGCCCGATGGGCCCGATCCTCCGCGCCCTGCGGGCGCTGGGCGCCGAGGTGACGGGCGACGCCCTGCCGTTCACGATCCGGGGTCCGCTGACCGGCGGGGAGGTCACGCTCGACGCCTCCGGGTCGTCGCAGTTCCTCTCCGGCCTGCTGCTGACCGCGGCGCGCTTCGAGAAGGGCGTGACGGTGCGCCACGACGGCCCGCCGATCCCGTCGCAACCCCACATCCAGATGACCGTCCGGATGCTCCGCGAGTACGGCGTCCGGGTCGACGACTCCGAGCCGGACGTCTGGCGGGTCGAGCCCGGCGCCATCGCGGCCCGGGAGTTCACGGTCGAGCCCGACCTGTCCAACGCGGCGCCGTTCCTGTCGGCCGCCATGGTCACCGGCGGCACGGTCACGATCCCCGGCTGGCCCGCGGAGACCACCCAGCCGGGCGACCAGCTCCGCACCCTGCTGGCCGCCATGGGCGCCTCGGTGGAGCGCACGCCCGAGGGGCTGGCGGTCACCGGCACCGGGCGGATCACCGGCATCGAGGCCGACCTGCGGGACGTGGCCGAGCTGACCCCGACGCTCGCCGCGCTCGCCGCGCTCGCCGACTCCCCCAGCAGGATCAGCGGCGTCGCCCACATCCGCGGGCACGAGACCGACCGGCTGGCCGCGCTGGTCGCCGAGATCAACGGTCTCGGGGGCGACGCGAACGAGACCGAGGACGGCCTGGAGATCCGGCCGCGCCCGCTCACCGGCGGGGTCTTCCACTCCTACGCCGACCACCGGATGGCCACCGCCGGAGCGGTGATCGGCCTGGCCGTGCCCGGCGTCGAGGTGGAGGACATCGCCACCACGGGTAAGACCCTTCCGGAGTTCGCCTCCATGTGGGCGAGCATGCTGCGCGATGCGCGATGAGAGGCGACCGGCCGACAGGTCGCGGAGGAGATGCCCGGTGGTGACGGACCACCGTCGCGGCCCCCTCATGAGGGCCGGCCGGGCCGGATAAGGCGGCGAAGCTGAGAAAGCGCGAATACGACGAGGACGATGTCAGGGTCAGGCCGGGCAAGGGCTCCCGGCCCCGGACCCGGATCCGCCCTGCCCACGAGGACGCGGTCCCGGGTTTCGTGATCGCCGTCGACCGCGGGCGCTACACCTGCCTGGTCGAGCCGGCCGGCGAGCGAGGCCGCCGCCGCAGGAAGAGCCAGGCGGACGGCACCGGGACGGGCCACCGGACCGTGGTCGCCATGAAGGCCCGCGAGCTCGGCCGCAAGGGGATCGTGGTCGGCGACCGGGTGGCCCTGGTGGGCGACGTCTCCGGCAGACCCGACACCCTGGCCCGGGTCGTCCGTGTGGAACCCCGCACCTCGATGCTGCGCCGCTCCGCGGACGACACCGACAACACCGACGGCATCGAGCGTCCCGTGGTCGCCAACGCCGACCAGTTGGTGATCGTGACCGCCCTGGCCGATCCGCCGCCCCGGCCCCGCATGATCGACAGGATGCTGGTCGCCGCGTTCGACGCCGACATCGAGCCGATGCTCTGCCTGACCAAGTCCGACCTGGCCCCGCCCGACGAGCTGGTCGCTCTCTACGCTCCCCTCGGAGTGCCGTACGTCGTGGTCCAGAAGGGCGGCGACCTGGACGAGCTGCGTGAGCGCGTCAAAGACCGGATCAGCGTGCTCGTCGGCCACTCCGGTGTGGGCAAGTCCACTCTGGTCAACGCCCTGGTGCCGGACGCCAACCGGGCGGTCTCGCACGTGAACGCGGTGACCGGCCGGGGCCGCCACACCTCCACCTCGGCGGTGGCACTGGAGCTCCCCGGCGGCGGCTGGATCATCGACACCCCGGGCGTGCGCAGCTTCGGTCTGGCCCACGTCTCCGTGGAGACCGTCCTCGCCGGGTTCCCCGATCTCATCGAGGGCACCGTCCACTGCCCCAAGGGCTGTACCCACCTGTCCGAGGAGTGCGCCCTCGACGCCTGGGTGGCCGACGACCACGCCGACCCGGCGCGACTGGAGTCCCTGCGGCGCCTGCTCGCCAGCCGCGAGGGCGCCTCGGACGACGACCAGGCCCGCTCCGCGGCGGACCCGGCACCCGGCCTGGGATGAACCCGGCCCCGAACCGTGCCGGGCCCCACCCGCGACGGCCGGACCCGGAGCTGCCGGACCGGGCCCGCGACGTCCTGGCCTGAAGAGGAAGGGCCGGCGGCCACACCGACCCGGCCGGAACGACCCGATCCGGCCGGCTCGGTTCCCGTCCAGGGCCGCCCGACCCGTCCCGCCCTTGCTCAGGGCAATCCACCCCGCCTCGGTCCGGCCCAGCGCAATCCAGCCCGTCCCGCCCTTGTCCGGGCAATTCACCCCGTCCAGGTCAGGCCTGGAGCGACCCGCACCGCCCCGGGGCGGAGGTTCAGCGGTTGGGCCGGAGAGTCCAGAAAACGGTCATCTCGGAGACCGGTGTGCCGTCGGCGGTCCTGACCTCGATGGCGATCTCGAACTCGGGGCGCTTCCCGGCGTCCAGCAGGGCCACGACCTCCTCGCGGGAAGACCGCAGGTGGGCCTCGGCCACGATCTCCCCCTTCGCAAGCTTGGTGTAGCGGATCGTCGCGTTCGTGACCAGCGGGACCGCCCGGGACAGCTGGTCACCGAAGGCGGCGATCATGGCGGCGCCCGACGCGACCTCCGCCACGCTGAACAGCACTCCGGCGTGCGGACCGCCCACGTGGTTGTGCAGGTCACCCCGGTCGGGCATGCGGGCAATCGCCAGGCCCGGCTCCACCTTGTCGAAGGAGATTCCCAGCGTCCTGGCGAACGGAACGCTCTGCAGCATCAAGGCACCGGCGTCAAAACTCATGTCCAGAATAATACTCTGGAGTAACACAACTGCCAACGCATGATTTGCGAGCGATTTGCGAGGCATTCCAGCCACTGGCTGGAGGCGACACAGTTCCTCCACATGCTCCCCGCTCTCCACCTCCCCGTCCTCGACGCGATAGCGTTACCACCCGTGACGGGTTACAACGACGACCTGCGGCTGGCACATGTCATGGCCGACGCCGCCGACGACCTGACCATGCGCCGGTTCAAGGCCATCGACCTGCGGGTGGAGACCAAGCCGGACCTCACGCCGGTCAGCGACGCCGACCAGGCCGTCGAGGAGGCGATTCGCAGCACCCTCAACCGGGCCAGGCCGCGCGATGCGATCCTCGGTGAGGAGTTCGGCGCGACCGGTTACGGCGCCCGCTCCTGGATCGTCGACCCGATCGACGGCACCAAGAATTACGTGCGCGGCGTGCCCGTCTGGGCCACGCTCATCGCACTGATGGACCAGGGCCGCGTCGTCGTGGGCCTGGTCTCCGCCCCCGCCCTGGGCCGCCGGTGGTGGGCCGCCCGCGACAGCGGCGCCTGGACCGGCCGGAGCCTCACCAAGGCCACCCGCTGCCACGTCTCCTCGGTCACCCGCCTGGAGGACGCGTCGTTCTCCTACTCCAGCCTCGACGGCTGGGAGACGGCGGGCAAGCTCGACGCGTTCCTCGACCTGAACCGCTCCGTCTGGCGCAGCCGCGCCTACGGCGATTTCTGGTCGCACATGCTGGTCGCCGAGGGTGCGGTCGACATGTCCGCGGAGCCCGAGCTGTCCCCGTGGGACATCGCGGCGCTGACCGTGATCGTCGAGGAGGCCGGCGGCATCTGGACCGACCTGTCCGGCGTCCCCGGCATCGACGGCGGCAGCCTGCTGTGCACCAACGGCCCGTTGCACAACGAAGCCCTCAAGCGCCTCGGCAGCGGCCCCCTCACCCTGCCGGTGTAGCCCTCGCCTTCCCGCGTCGACCCTGCGCAGGCACCCCGCGTCGGCTCCACATCCGCCCTGCGCAGGCACCCCGCGTCGGCTCCGCCTGCCCTACGTCCGCCCCGCGTAGCACTTCCGCGCCGACCCCACATCCGCCTTACGCAACCCCGTACGAACCGCCTTACGCCCCCGCGTGAACTCCACCGGCGCGGCTCCGGGCGAACCTCATCTGCGCACCCCACGATCCCCCACCCTGCGGCCCCGCACGAGCCTCCACCGACGCGATCCCGCCGTCCGCGTCGCGTGGTTCTCCACCTGCCGGTCTCCCGGCGTACCCGCACCTCCGCACCTTCCACCACACGACCGGTACGCCCCCCCCGCCGCGCACCGCACGGCTCGTGCACCCCGCCACCCGGCTCCTGACCCCCATCGCCCGCCGCACGGCTCGTACACCCCGCCACCGCACGACCACCGCATCAGAGATCCTGAGCCGTCCGCACCAGAAGGCACAGAAGGTGCAGAAAGTGGACGAGCCACTCCCCTACAGGACGGAGCGGCGCGGGCGAGGCCCCCCGCCGACCGATCCGGCGTCCCCTCGCGTGCCAGGCCCCGCCGTATGACGGAACAGGCCCCGCCGCATGACGGAAAGGTGAACGAAAGGACACAGGTAAAGGATCTCCACCGCGGCGGGCGCACCCCGAGCGGCCCACACCACCACCCCGGATCGAGGCTTGGTCGGGGAACCTCCAAGGCTCCGCACACCCGCCGCACGGGAACCACAACGTAGATCAAACCCCCGGCAAAGACCCGGTATTCACACGTGCGGGCGCACCTTTTCCAGCCCCGGTCACGGCTCGTTTCACTTCCGTTCACTTTGCCTGGGTTTCATCGAAGACATCGAGAACGGGTCTCACTACGGAGAAGGAACATACCGTGACCAGTGCACAGCGCCGGCTCAGCGCGGTGGCGACGGCCGCGCTCGTCGTCTCGCTCGCGGCGGCATGCGGCGGCGACGCCAAGCCCGCCAGTGACGGCAGCACCACCGCCGCCTCCCCCGCCGAGTCCGGCGGCGGCGCGGCTCTGAGCGGCGAGATCAAGATCGACGGTTCCAGCACTGTTGCGCCCCTCACCCAGGCAGCCTCCGAGCTCTTCGGCGAGGAGCAGCCCCAGGTCAAGGTGCCGGTCGGCACCTCCGGCACCGGTGGCGGCTTCGAGAAGTTCTGCGCCGGCGAGACCGACATCTCCAACGCCTCCCGCGCGATCAAGGACGAGGAGAAGGCGGCCTGCGAGGCGAAGGGCATCAAGTTCACCGAGCTCACGGTGGCGACCGACGCGCTGACCGTCGTGGTCTCCAAGGAGAACGACTGGGTCACCTGCCTCACCACCGACCAGCTCAAGAAGATGTGGGAGCCGGCGGCCGAGGGCAAGGTCAAGACCTGGAAGGACGTCGACGCCAAGTTCCCGGCCGAGGAACTGAAGCTCTACGGTCCCGGCACCGACTCCGGCACGTTCGACTACTTCACCGACGAGATCAACGGTGAGGAGGGCGCGAGCCGCAAGGACTACAGCCCGAGCGAGAACGACAACGACATCGTCACCGGCGTCGCCGGCGCCAAGGGCGGCCTGGGCTACTTCGGCTTCACCTACTTCGAGGAGAACGCCGACAAGCTGAAGGCCGTCGAGATCGACTCGGGCAGCGGCTGCGTCGCCCCGAGCGTCGAGGCCGCCCAGGGTGGCAAGTACACCCCGCTGGCCCGCCCGCTGTTCATCTACCCCTCCGCCGCCGCCGCGAAGCGACCCGAGGTCGCGGCCTTCCTCGACTACTACGCGAACAACATCAACGCGATCGCCAAGGACGCGAAGTTCATCCCGCTCAACGCCGAGCAGGAGGCGAAGCTCAAGGCCGACATCGCCTCGCTGAAGAGCGCCGGCTGATGAAGGCGGAGCACCGCACGACCGCCCCAGGGGCCCCCCGGTCCCTGGCGCGGTCGCGCCCGCGTTACGGTGAGGTCGCCGTCAAGGTCATCCTCCTGGCGGCGGCCCTGGTCTCGGTGGCGACCACGATCGGCATCGTCGTCGCGCTCGTCGAGCCGACCATCGAGTTCTTCGGCTCGGTGAGCATCGCCGAGTTCTTCGGCTCCACCGACTGGGGACCGCTGTTCAACCCCCCTGCCTTCGGCGTGTGGCCGCTCATCGTCGCGACCTTCGAGATCACCCTCATCGCGGTGGTGGTCGCCGTGCCGCTCGGCCTGGCCGCCGCGATCTACCTGTCCGAGTACGCCTCCGCCCGGACCCGCAAGATCTTCAAGCCGGTGCTGGAGGTCCTCGCGGGCGTTCCCACCGTGGTCTTCGGCTTCTTCGCCCTGACCTTCGTCACCCCGGTGCTGCGCGACTTCCTCCCCTTCCTCCAACTGGAGGCCAAGAACGCGCTCAGCGCCGGCCTGCTGGTCGGCGTGATGATCATCCCGATCGTCGCGTCGCTCTCCGAGGACTCGATGGCCGCGGTGCCGAACGGCCTGCGCGAGGGCTCCTTCGCCCTCGGCGCGTCCAAGATGCTCACCTCGGTGCGGGTGGTCGTCCCGGCCGCCTTCTCCGGCATCGTCGCCGCCATCATCCTCGCGATCTCCCGGGCCGCGGGCGAGACGATGATCGTCGCGATCGCGGGCGGCTTCAAATCGGTGTTCACCCTCTACCCCGGCAACGAGATGGCCACGATGGCGGCCTTCATCGCCCAGGCCGGCTCCGGTGACGCGTCGGTCGGCTCGATCGCCTACAAGACCATCTTCGCGGTGGGTTCGCTGCTCTTCGTGATCACCTTCGCGATGAACTACCTCAGCGCCCGCTTGGTCCAGAAGTATCGCGAGGTCTACGACTGATGGCCATCCTCTCGACCCCCCGCTCGGCCGTGCAGCTGGCCAGCAAGGGACGCCCGCTCAAGGAGCACCTCTTCCGCGTCGCGCTGCTGGCCAGCCTCGCGATCGCCCTGCTCTTCCTGGCCATGCTGCTGGTCTACGTTGTGCAGGAGGGCTGGCCCCGGCTCAACTCCATGCTGTGGGAGAACCAGCCCTCGATCCGGCGCCCGGAGACCTCCGGCATCCAGTCGGGCATCTTCGGCACTCTCTGGATCATCGCGCTGACCGCCCTGATGGCACTGCCCACGGGCATCCTCGCCGCGGTCTACCTGGAGGAGTACGCCGACAAGACCAAGTGGTACAACAAGCTGATCGAGCTGAACATCTCCAACCTGGCGGCCGTTCCCTCGATCGTCTACGGCATCCTCGGGCTCGGCATCATCGCCCGCTGGATGCAGTTCGGCTTCACCGTCATGACCGGCGCGATCACCATCTCGCTGCTCGTGCTGCCCATCGTGATCATCTCTGCCCGAGAGGCCATCCGGGCGGTGCCGCCGTCGATCCGCGAGGGCTCGCTGGCGCTGGGCGCGACCCAGTGGCAGACCATATATCGCCAGGTCCTCCCGGCGTCGATCCCCGGCATCGCCACGGGCTCGATCCTCGCCCTCTCCCGGGCGATCGGCGAGGCCGCCCCGTTCCTGATGCTCGGCGCCGCGACGCTGGTCCGGTTCAACCCCGAGGGCGTCTGGAGCAGCTTCACCGTCCTCCCTCTCCAGATCTACAGCTTCATCACCCGTCCCCAGGCTGAGTTCGCCGTCCTCGCCGCCGCCGCGATCGTGGTTCTGCTGGCGATCCTGCTCCTGATGAACTCCGTCGCGATCTGGCTCCGTAACCGCTACCAGAAGCGCTGGTGAGGTAAGCAATGTCCGAAATTGGAATCTCCGTGCCGAACGTCCACGTGCGCGGCCCCGAAGTCCCCCGCACCATCGAAGCCCTCGACCCCGTCTTCACCGTCTCCGACCTCAGTGTCTTCTACGGCGACTACGAGGCGGTGCGCGACGTCAACATGACCATCGGCAACCGCGAGATCACCGCCATGATCGGCCCGTCCGGCTGCGGCAAGAGCACCGTGCTCCGCTGCTTCAACCGGATGAACGACCTGATCCCCGGCGCTCGCGCCGCCGGAAAGATCCTCTACCATGACGAGGACCTGTACGGCGACCACGTGGACCCGATCGAGGTCCGCCGCCGGATCGGCATGGTCTTCCAGAAGCCGAACCCCTTCCCCAAGTCGATCTACGACAACATCGCCTACGGCCCCCGGGTGAACGGGGTCAAGGGCAACCTGGACGACCTCGTCGAGGAGGCGCTGACCAAGGCGGCCCTCTGGGAAGAGGTCAAGGACAAGCTCAAGCAGAGCGGACTGTCCCTCTCCGGCGGTCAGCAGCAGCGCCTGTGCATCGCGCGGGCGATCGCGGTGAAGCCCGACGTGATCCTGATGGACGAGCCCTGCTCGGCCCTGGACCCGATCGCGACCACCAAGATCGAAGACCTGATGCAGGAGCTGACGCGCGATTACACGATCGTCATCGTCACCCACAACATGCAGCAGGCCGCACGTGTCTCGGACCGCACGGCCTTCTTCACCGCCGAGGTGGACGAGGCCGGCGTACGGCACGGCCGCCTGGTGGAGTTCGACGAGACCAGCCGCATTTTCACCAACCCGAGCGACAAGCGGACCGAGGACTACATCACCGGTCGCTTCGGCTAACCCGATACTTGGAGGATCCGGGTGATCCAGCCGCAGACGGCACCCGAGGTGGACGGGGACACACGGACAGCGCCAATGTTGCTGGTCGCCGATCCGGAGTCGGCCATGGTCGAGGGCCTGGCCACCGCCCTGGAACGCGAGGGTGTCGAGGTCATGGGCGTCACCGACGGCGCCCAGGCCCTGTTACAGGCCGGGGCGCTCCGGCCTGACGTGGTCCTCGTCAGCGCCTCGCTGCCGGTGATCGGGGCAGTGGAGTTCGTCCGCGCCGTACGGCTGACGCGGGCGATCCCGGTCCTGCTGGGCGTGGGCGAGGGACACGCCCAGCAGGCCGTTCAGGCGTTGGCCGCCGGGGCGACCGCGTGCGTGGCCCGGCCCTACCGGGTGCCGGAACTGCTCCCCCTGGTCCATGCCGCGTTCGCGGGCGACTCCGGGACCCGCAGGACGCTCGTGGTCGGCAAGGTGGAGCTCGACGTGAACGCCTACCAGGTCAGGGTCGGCGGCCGGACCGTCCACCTTCCGCTGCGAGAGTTCGAGCTGCTGCACTACCTGATGCGCAACGCGCACCGCACGGTGACGCGCGAGCAGATCATGCGGCACGTCTGGAACTCCACCGACACCACGTCGACCAACACCATCGCCGTGCACGTCAAGCGTCTCCGCGCCCGTCTGGGCGACACCGACGACCAGCTGATTCAGACCGTGCGCGGGGTGGGCTACCGCCTGGTCGACAAGACCGCGTAGCCGGCATCCGTACCGCCGGGCATCCGTACCGCCCGGCCGGCAAGACCGTATAACCGGCGCCGCACCGCCCCTCCCGGCCCGCGCCGCCGGTACCCGCCTTCCGGGGTCGAACGGGGGGCGTGCGGCTCAGTGACCGCCCGCCACGCATCCCCGCCGTCCCCGAAAGGCGTTCAGAATACGCTCCGCCGTGCCCTCGACCTTGGCGACGCCCACCGCCATGTTCGCGCTGTCCTCGGCGATGATGGCGATGGCGTAGTCGTGCCCGTGGCCACGGATCAGCCCGGTGCTGGCGGTCACCCAGCGCCCGTTCGAGACGTGCCGCAGCCAGCCGTTCTTCAACGCCACCCGGTCGCCTTCGCACGCTCCCGCGCTGATGCCCCATTTCTGGTCCGGGGTCACCTTCTCCATCAGCCGGAGCACCTGCCGCCGATCCTCGTCCGCCAGCGGGCTCGCGGCGACGGCCAGCGCCCTGACGAGGCGGACCTGGTCCTCGGCGGTGGTCCGCGTGATACCCCAGCAGTGCAGATCCAGGCACCGCCCGGCGGGGGTGAAGGTACGTGTGAGGCCGAACCGCCGGTTCGCCCCGGCCAGACCGGCCTGCAGGCCGATCCGCCGGTAGAGCCGGTCGGCCGCCCCGTTGTCGCTGAGGCGGATCATCTGCTCCGCGTCCTGTCTCACCGGCCGGCTCAGGTCCTGCCACCGCGTGCGCAGCAGCAGCGCCATCAGGATGCCGATCTTCGAAGTGCTGGCCGTCGGCAGTTGCAGGCCGGGACGGTAACGGTAGGAGCGGCCGGTGGTCAGGTCGTGCGCCGCCGCGGTGACCCGGCCGCCGTACCTGCCGAGGAACCGGTCCAGGGTACGGGTCAACCTCCCGGCGGAGATCCGCGGCGAGGTACGCGCTCGCGAGGCGTCGGCTCCGGGAAACGCGAGCACTGCGACGGGCCGTCCCAGCGGCCCCAGGACCAGGGACGCCGCGCCACCGGCCGCCGATGGCGCCGCGGGCCTCGTCCTTCCCCCGAAGGCCGTAGTGGACCGTTCGGCCCGCCGCGCCGATCCGGCGGTGGGCGCGGCGGCCGAGGACGGAGCGGAGGCCGACCTTTCGGAGACGGGGCCGGGCGTGGCGGAACCGACCACTGCGGTGTCGCTCACCGGCGTCAGATCCTGGCACGTGCAACCACCGGCCAGCACGGACACCAGCACTATCACCGTGGAGATCTGATAGCCCACACCCATCACCGATCCCAACCGCTACTTTCATCCCTCAAGATCGGGATATATCCACCAAGAAGCGGAAGAAAGGCGACGAACCAGAAAATCGGTGGTAAGAGGGTGAGATCTGGATCCTTTCTCCGGAACGGATACCGAGCCTTAACGAGTGCCGGCGGTTAGCCGGGCGATCATCTCGTCGTCGCAGGTCGCCCAGAACCCACCGACCACATCCTCCAGATGCTCCAGCGACTCGGCCCGGAACAGCACGTCCTGGTACTTGGTGATGTCGTAGTGCGTGGTGCCCATGGCGGTGATGTCGAGCGGCCGGATGTCCATGCCCCTGAACTCCTCGATCTCGCCGTACGACGAGAGAATGCCCGCACCGTACGCCCGGAGCTCGTTCTGGTCCGTCATCACGCCGAACTCCAGCGTGAACCAGAAGACCTTCGAGACGAACTCCAGCGCCTCCTGGCTTTCGACCCTCCGAGCCGCCTGCCCGGCCAGTCGGTACAACTGCGCGTACCGGTCGGAGGCGAGCGCGTTGGCGTGACCGATCACCTCGTGGATGACGTCCGGTTCGGGCGTGTACAGCGGCGTGGAGTGGTGCCGGATGTACTGCGTGGAGTGGAAGAGCCCGTCGGCCAGCACACCGTAGAACTCCCTCAGCGGAACCAGCCCGGCTGCTGGGATGTAACGGAACCCGGTCAGTGGTTCCAGCAGGTCGCCGACCTCCTGGAGTTGCGGGATCCGGTCGGCCGGCAGTCCCAGCCGTTCCACCGCGCCCAGGTACTCGGCGGTGGCATACCTGCGGTGCTTGGTAGCGAGCTCTCTGCTGACCAGGGCCCAGACCTCATGCTCCTGATCGGTGTACTCGGCCGTCGGAATGGGCGTACCGGGCACGTATCCCACCGCCAGCGCGGCGATCGCGTTGCGGCGGGCGCGGTAGACCGGGTCGGCGAAACCGGGATGACTGGCGGCGAGCTTGACCTCGATCGTGCCGTCGTCCTTGGTGGCCACCGGTGCGAAGTACTGCGCTTCCTCGAACATGTATGAAATGACAGCAATTCTCGGAAAGCTTGACAAGACTGTGCAGTTTTTCTAGGCAATCCGCATAGAAATGTATGATCAAACCTTCTCCAAGCTGGTCGTATCGCCTACTCTGATGCGATGCCACTCGACGCGCTCGACAGCCGCCTTCTGATCACCATGCGCGCGAATCCACGCATCGGCCTGACCGAGCTGGCCCGTCTCCTCGGCGTGGCCCGGGGCACCGTGCAGGCCCGCGTGGAGAAACTGACCGCACGCGGCGTCATCTCCGACTTCGGCCCCACGGTCACCCCGGAAGGGGCCGGCTATCCGATCTTGGCGTTCGTCTCACTGCAGATCGCCCAGGGACGTCTGACCGAGGCAGTACAGGCGCTGAAGGCCCTTCCGGAGATCCTGGAGGTCTACGGCACCAGCGGCCAGGCCGACCTGCTCTGCCGTGTGGTCGCCCGCAGCACCCCCGACCTCCAGGAGATCATCGCCCGCATCCTGGCCTCCCCGGCGGTGCAGCGCACCGACACCACGATCGCCCTGTCCGTGCAGGTGCCCTTCCGGATCGAACCCCTCCTCCGGGCCACCGTCGGCGCCTGACCCCGCCCTCCTCCTTCGCCTCTCGGGGACCCCGCGCTTTCTTCTGCCTCTCGGAACCCCCGCGCCGTCAGCAACCGGTGGCGCTCGCGCGTGCCTCAGACGTACGGAGACCGTCGAAGACGATGGCGAGAGTACGACGCTGGAGGTCGGGGTCCCACCCCGCGTGGAGCGCACCCTGGCAGACGCCGACGAGCAGAGCGACCACCTCGTCCAGCCGGACGTCCTCCCGGACGACACCGGCGTCTTGCGCGCGAAGGAGGAGGTTCCCGATGCCCTCACGAAGCATCTGAACCGAGTCACCGAGCTGGAGGCCCACGCCCGCCTCAGCCAGGAGGCCGACAACGGTTCGCTTCTGCGCCGCCTGCTCGACCATGCGGGCGATGAAGGCGAACAGCCCTTCGGCGGGTGCGCCGTCCGCGGCGAGCGCCTCCAGTTCTCGGGTCAGCCGGGCCAGCAGCCCTTTCATGATGGCCTGCAGCAAGGCCTGCTTGGTCGGGAAGTGCTTGAAAACCGTGCCGATGGCCACCCCCGCGCGGGCGGCGACCTCGTCGGTCGACGCAGTGGCCCCTTTCTCGGCGAAAACCGCCTCAGCCGCGGCGAGAATGCGTTCCCTGTTGCGCCGGGCGTCGGCGCGCAACGGTCTGTCGCCGGTCGCTTCCGGGGACGGCATGGACGGAGTCATCCGGTCAGCCTTCCATGCCACACCGACAAACGAGTGGCATTGACAAAGTGAGTCTCTACTCAACATCATGAAAATGAGTCTCCACTCATCTTATCGCCGCCGGGGAAGGGGCCAGCCATGACCGAATCCACCACGCCCGCCATACCGGGTCCTCACGAGATCTTCGAGCGCATGCGGCAGCAATGGCTCGGCCTCATCCCCGACAGCTGGGAGGACCTGGCCGACGATGTCATCGTGGAAGTGCCGTTCGCCCCACCTGGCAGACGCCGGCGCTTCGAAGGGCGGGAGGACTTCCTGTCCTTCGCCGTTCCGGGAAGGGCCGCCTTCCCCGTCCGCTTTGACGAGGTACGCAACATCGTCATTCACGACACCGGGAACCCCGAAGTGATCGTCGTCGAGTACGAGCTCTCCGGAACCGTCACCACCACGGGTCGCCAGGCCTCTGCCCCCTTCATCGCGATTCTCGGCGTGCGGAACGGGAAGACGATTCTCTGGCGCGAGTACCAGAACCCCATGGCCATCGCCGAGGCCCTGGAGCCGATGAATTGACCCGCCGCGAACGGCCGGAGCCCACCCGAGCGGCCGGGGCTCGCCCGAACGGCCGGGCCCATGAAGACCCGGGGCCTGGTGCAGGCCTCCGAAACCCCCGGGCCGGTGGAGCCCCTGGGGCTGTGGAACGCCGCCGCCCGCACATCGGATCCTGCATCCCGGGTCCGGGCCCGGGAATCCCCCGGGCCGGCGGAGCCCCCGGGCCTGTGGAACGCCGCCGCCCGCACATCGGGTCCGACACCCCGGGTCCGACACCCCGGGGAACCTCCCGGAACCCCCGAGGGGAGCACCCCTCCGCACCCCCGGAACCCCTGTCCAGACCGTTTTCCAGGACGGCCGGGCTCCCGGGACGCTCCCGGGACAGAAAGGCAGAACGCCTCCCGCGCGCAGCGACTCCCACAGCAGAGCGGTACACGGTTTCCGGGGGGAATACTCCCCGGGTGGGGGCTTCCCCAAAGCCCGGCGGAAACGCAAAAAAGGCCCCCGCCACCGGCGAAGGCCCCCCACACACCAGGAAGGGGCCCCACCCCAAGGGTGGAACCCCTTCCCGCAACAATTGTCCGGCGGCGA